>DATEFR010000360.1:0-8156 GCA_035280545.1 Burkholderiaceae bacterium
TACTGGGCGCAGCGCGGTTGCATCTACTGGGTCAACGAATCGCGCGCGCCGCTGCCGATGCGGCTGCGGCGTGGGGCACGCTTCCTCGGGTTCGGCGCCCCGCCCGGATTCGTGCGGGTGCCGCGCGCCGATCTGGCCACGCTGGTCGAGCGCTGGCCGCTCGAAGGGCCGCAGACCTGGGAGCAGCGCAAATGGCGGCGGATCGAGCGCAGTCGGCCGTTCTCGACGGCATCGCGCAGTGGGCCGCAACAGCAGCGCGACCCGGGCGACAACCACCAGCTCCGGGCCTAAAAACAAAACCCGGCCGAGGCCGGGTTTTGTACGTTGCGCTGACTCGCTCAGGCAGCCGGCTTCTCGGCCTTGGCGGCCTTCTTCTTGGCAGCCTTCTTGGCCTTCTTCGGAGCGGCTTCCTTCTTCGCGGCTTCCGGCTTGGCTTCCATCTTCGTGGCGGCCGGAGCAGCCGGTGCGGCGGCGGCCGGAGCCGACGCTTGGGCGTACGCACCAACAGCGAACATGGAAGCGATCAGGGCAGCGATGAGTTTGTTCATGAGTGTTTTCTCCTGCAGGGAGGTAGTTGACCGAGCTTGATTGCTCGAAGGTCACAACGTGGCCGGTTCGGGGCCGGTTGACACGCCATCATGGAAAATCTTCACCGGCGAAAACCGGGTGACGCAAGGTTTCATCCAGCCGCAACACCGGCGTGACGCACGCGTCCACCGCCTCGAACAGCGCCGCCCACTCCGCCAGCGGCCGCGCCGTCAGCACGGCGGCCAGCTCGGCGCGCAACGCCATCGCCTCGGGGCTGCCGACGGCAAGACCTCGGCTCCAGTGGCGCTGCGCCCACTCCGGCCGGCCGATCGCGCCGCACAGCGCCTGCCAGAACTTCAGCTCGAGCGCGCCGACTGCCAGGTGCCGGCCGTCGGCCGTGCGGTAGACCCCGTAGCACGGCGTACCGCCGGACAGCAGATCGCGCCCCGGCACGGGCGTGCGGCCCGCAGCCTTCAATGCCACCGCGGCGAGCACATGGTGGCGCAGGACCTCGCGGCTCATCGCGATGTCGACGAAGCGCCCCGTTCCGGTGCGCTGCGCGCCGACCAGCGCCGCCAGAACCCCGGACAACGCCGCTTGTGCACCGCCCAGCAGGTCGCCGATCTGGAAGTTCGGCAGCGCGATCTCGCCGTCCAGGGTCGAGATCTGCTCGAGCACACCGGCCATCGCGATGTAGTTGATGTCGTGGCCGGCCCGGTGCGACCAGGGGCCGTGCTGGCCGTAGCCGGTGATCGCGCAGACGACGAGCTTCGGGTTGGCCGCATGCAACACGTCCCAGCCCAGGCCCAGCTTGGCCATCACGCCAGGGCGAAAGCCCTCGACCAGGATGTCGGCGCCGCGCGCCAGCGCCAGCAATTCGGCCGCGCCGGCGGAGGTGCGCAGGTCGATGCGCCGCAACTCCTTGCCGCGGTTCAGCTCGCGAAAGGTCAGGCTGGGGCGCTGCTCGACGCGGTCCTGCGGCGTCAGGCCCATGTGCCGCGAGCCGTCGTCCTGGCCGTCGGCGGCCAAGCCTTCGATCTTCAGCACCTCGGCGCCCAGCTCGGCCAGACGCCGCGTCGCGAGCGGCCCCGGCAACAGGCGCGTCAGGTCGACGACACGCATGCCGCGCAGCGGCAGATCCGCCGCGCCGGGATCCGGATTCAAGTGAAGCGCCCCTCGCGTAGCCATTTGGTCGCGACCCACTTCTCGCCCTCGACCACCGGGGCACCACCGTGCAGCGAACGGGTCGCCGGGTGCGCGCGGTCGTAACTGAAGAACACGGCATTGCCCTTGACCGGCGCGACCTCGAGCTGCACGTCGGGGAAGGTCGTCGCCCCGCCGAGGGCCGGCGTGTTCAGGTAGCAGACCAGCGAGGCGACGCGCTGGCCGCCGCGCTTCAGGATCGTCGGGGTACCGGGCTGGGCCGGGTCGAAATAGTCGTAGTGCGGCTTGTATTCGGCACCGGGCCGGTAGCGCAGCACCTGCAGGCCCTCGCCGTTCTCGACCGGCCACTTCAGCAGCGTCGCGATGCGGGCCTCGAGCCGCGCGCAGACCGGGTGCTCGCCGCGCTCGAAGAACATGCCTTCGCTGGTGCGGGCCTCGTTGACCTCGCTGGAGCCGGTGTCGGTCTGCACGGTCTCCGAGCGCGCCAGTCGCTTGCGGGCGAGCTCGACGATCTCGTCGCACTCGGCATCCGACAGCAGCCCCGCGAACACGATGACACGCGGGTTGCGCATGCTGGTCAAGACCGTGACCTCGCGGTCGCCGGCCGAGAGCGTCGTGCGAGCGCCGTCGGGCATGGGCTCGGGCACCGGCACGCCCGGCGGCAGCTCGGCGGCCTTCTGACGCTCGGCGAGATGTTGGGTCAGCGTCTCTTCCATCGCCTGGATCGCGATGTCCTCGTCCCAGCCGCTCGCGCGCATCGCCTGCAGCACGACATCGGGCGGCTGCCCGGCCGAGGCCTGCTGGATGATCCACTGGCGCAGTTCCGGGGTGATCAGCTGAGCGCTCATGGGCCGATTCTGCAAGAGATTCGGGCGCGGATCACGCCGCGGCGGTATCAAGCTGCAGCGGCTGGCACCCGGCGCCGGAACACGAAACGCTCGCGGCTGGACGCCTCTTCATCGAACGCATACCCGTCGGCGTCGAACCGCTTCAGGCCCTCCGGCGTCGCGATGCGCCGCGTGATCGCATGGCGCGCCATCAGCCCCCGGGCACGCTTCGCGAAGAAGCTGATGATCTTGTACCGGCCGTTCTTCCAGTCCTCGAACACGCAGTCGACCACGCGCGCCTTCAGCGCCGGCCGGTCGGCCGCCTTGAAGTACTCCTGCGATGCGAGGTTGATCACGACAGGACTTTCGTCGGCCGCCAGCCGCTCGTTCAGGTGGTCCGCGATCGCATCGCCCCAGTAGGCGTAGAGATCCTTGCCGCGCCGCGTGCGCAGCGCAGTGCCCATCTCGAGCCGGTAGGGCTGCAGCCGGTCGAGCGGGCGCAACACGCCGTACAGGCCGCTCAGGATCGCGATGTGGCGCTGCGCCCAGGCCAGGTCGTCGGCACTCAAGGTCGGCGCCGCCAGGCCGCCGTAGACATCGCCGTCGAACGCGAGCGCGGCCGGCTTGCTGTTGGTGTCGGTGAATTCGGGCGACCACTGCGCGTAGCGCTGCACGTTCAGGTTGGCGAGATCGCTCGAGATGTCCATCAGCGCCGCGATGCGCTTGGCCGATTGGCGCCGCAGCACGCCGATCAGCTCGGTGGAGCGCTCGACGAACGGCGGCAATGTGGCCGCGGCGGCAAGCTCGCGCAGCGCGGGCGGGATCGGCGTTTCATAGTCCAGCGACTTGGCGGGCGAGAGCAGGTACAGCATGGGCGGGGATTATCGCGGCCCGGCGGTCAACGAAAGTCCCGGCTGCGTGCGACCAGCCCCTGCAGCAGCGCGGAGTGGTCGACCATGCGCATCGCGATCAGGTGCATCACGTCGCCCTCGCGCTGCCAGCGGCCGTAGACCGTCAGCAGCCGCGCGGCGAGCAGCGCCTGGCGCTGTGTGTCGAACACCCGGGGCCAGACGATCACGTTGACCGCGCCGGTCTCGTCCTCCAGCGTGACGAAGACCGTGCCGCTGGCCGTTTCGGGGCGCTGGCGGTGCGTGACGAGGCCGCTGGCGCGCGCGAGGCGCCCGCTCGGGTAGTTGCGCAGCACGGCCGCGGTCTGCACCTTGAACTCGGCGGCCAGTTGCTCACGCAGCAGCGCGAGCGGATGGCGCTTGAGCGTCAGGCCGATGGACTGGTAGTCGGCCAGCGTGTCCTCGACTTCGCTGGGTGCCGCGAGCATCGCCGGGACTTCGGCGACACGCGTGGCGCGCAGCATCTCGGTGGGCCGCGTGTCGACGCCGGCGACCGCCCAGGCCGCCTGGTACCGATGGCCGCTCAGGCCGCGCAGCGCGTCGGCCTCGGCGAGCAGGCGCAGCGCATGTGCATCGAGCCGCGCGCGCCGCGCCAGGTCTTCGACGTTCGCGAACGGAGCCTCGGCACGCGCGGCCACGATGCGCGCGGCCGCATCGTCGGCCAGGCCGGTGACACGGCTGAAGCCGAGGCGCACGCGCTGGAAGCCGGCGCTGTGGAACGGCTGCGCCGGGCCGTTGTGCGACGCATGGGCCGCTGCGCCTTCGAACGTGGTCTCGCATTCGCTGCGCTGCACGTCGACCGGCAGCACCTCGACACCGTTCAATCGCGCATCGCGCACCAGCTGCGCCGGCTGGTAGAAGCCCATCGGCTGGCTGTTCAGCAGCGCCGCGAGGAACGCATCGGGGTGGTGGCGCTTGATCCAGCTGCTGATGTAGGCGAGCTGCGCGAACCCCGCGGCATGGCTCTCGGGGAAACCGTATTCGCCGAAGCCTTTGATCTGCTTGAAGATGCGTTCGGCAAACTCCTGCGGGTATCCCTTCTCGAGCATCGGCTTGAGCAGCCGGTCGCGGAACGGCTCGAGCCCGCCCTTGCGCTTCCACGCGGCCATCGCGCGGCGCAGCTGATCCGCTTCGCCCGGCGTGAAGTCGGCCGCGAGGATCGCGATCTGCATCACCTGCTCCTGGAAGATCGGCACGCCCTTGGTCCGCTGGAGCGCGGGGCGCAGATCCTTCGGGTAGTCGATCTGATCATCCTCGAGCAGGCGGTTCTTCAAGTACGGATGCACCATGCCGCCTTCGATCGGCCCCGGGCGCACGATCGCGACTTCGACGACGAGGTCGTAGTAGTTGCGCGGCTTCAGCCGCGGCAGCATGCTCATCTGCGCGCGGCTTTCGATCTGGAACACGCCTATCGTGTCGGCGCGGCAGATCATGTCGTAGGTGGCGGCGTCGCGCTGCGGGATGTCCTGCATCGTCATCGCGTGGCCGAGCTTGCGCCCCATCAGATCGAACGCACGGCGCAGCGCGCTGAGCATGCCCAGCGCGAGGATGTCGACCTTGATCAGGCCCAGCGCATCGAGATCGTCCTTGTCCCACTGGACGACGATGCGGTTCTCCATGGCCGCATTCTCGATCGGCACGAGCTGCTCGATCTGGTCGCGCGCGATGACGAACCCGCCCGGGTGCTGGCTCAAGTGGCGCGGGAAGCCGATCAGCTGGAACGTCAGCTCGGACCACAGCCGCACCAGCGGCGACTCGGGGTCGAAGCCGTTCTCGCGCAGGCGATCGGGCGCGATGCCGGCACCGTCGGCCCAGTGCTGGGTCTTCGAGAGCGCATCGATGCGCTGCAGGTCGATGCCCAATGCGCGGCCCGCGTCGCGCAACGCCGATCGCGTGCGGTAGGTGATGACCACGGCCGTCAACGCCGCGCGATGCCGGCCGTATTTGCCGTAGATGTACTGGATGACCTCTTCGCGGCGCTGGTGCTCGAAGTCGACATCGATGTCGGGCGGCTCGTTGCGCTCGACGCTGATGAAACGCTCGAACAGCAGTTGCGCCTCGGTCGGGTTGACCTCGGTGACGCCCAGGCAATAACAGACCACCGAATTGGCCGCGCTGCCGCGGCCCTGGCACAGGATTTTTTGCTCGCGCGCCCAGCGCACGATGTCGGCCACGGTCAGGAAATACGCTTCGTAGTTCAGGCGTCGGATCACGGCGAGCTCGCGCCGGATCTGGTGGCGCTGTTGCCGGCGCGCTCCTCTCGAGTAGCGGTGTTTCGGAAAGCGCCCTGCGAAGCGCTCGGCGACGAGCTTGCGCAGATAGCCGGTCGGCGTCTCGCCTTCGGGCACCAGCTCTTTCGGGTATTCGTATTTCAGCTCGGTCAGCTCGAAACTGCAGCGGGCCGCCAGCTGCAGCGTGTTGTGCAGCCATTCGGGCTCGTAGAGCTGCGCCAGGCGCACGCGCGCGCGCAGATGCTGCTCGGCATTGGCCTCGATCGCCATGCCGCATTGGGCAATCGGCCGCTTCAGGCGGGTGGCGGTCAGCACGTCCTGCAGCGGCTTGCGTGCGCGCACGTGCATCAGCACGTCGCCTGTCGCGACGATGGGCAGGCCGACGAAGGTCGCCACTTCGCGCACGATCTCGAGCAGCCGGCCTTCGCCGGGGCGCAGCAGGCGCTGGACCGCGATCGCCGCACGGTCGCCGAACCAGGTCTTCAGCCACAGCGCGTGGCCATGGATCTCGTCGAGCGACTGCGCGACATCAGGCAGCAAGAGCGCCTGACATTCCGGCAGGCCGGCCAACGTCGGCGCGTTCGGGACCTCGCCTTGCACATCGCCGGGGTAGGCTCGATAGCAGCCTTTGTCGGCGCGGCGCCGCGCCACGCTGATCCAGTGCGACAGGTTGCCGTAGCCACGCCGCGTCTGCGCCAGCAGCACGAGCCGCGCATGCGGCACAGCCGGCTCACCGGGCAGCGTCAGCTGCATCTCGCTGCCGACGATCAGGTGCAGCCGCGGCGTTTGCCGCGCCGCCATGTGCGCGCGCACCACGCCGGCGAGCGAACATTCGTCGGTGATCGCCAGCGCGGCGTAGCGCAACTCGGCGGCACGCTCGACCAGCTCCTCCGGATGCGAGGCGCCGGTCAGAAAGCTGAAGTTGCTGCGGCAGTGCAGCTCGGCGTAGCCCGGTAGATCCATGACAGGACGACCACCGCCATCATCGCGTCAGGCCAGGGCCGACGCCGCCGCGACGACAACGCGGTAGGTGGCGGTCGGCATCCATACCTGATGCGGAGGTTGGGTCGGATACGGCGGCGCTATCGTCGTTGTCGCCGAATCCAGGCTCCAACGATCGACCGCCGGCAGTGCCGCGCGCAACGCATCGAGCGGGCTGCGCACGGCGCCGCCGCCGAGTTTGAGCACGTGCGTGTAGATCATGGTCGTGCTCACATCGGCATGGCCCAGCAGCTCCTGCACCGTGCGGATGTCGTAGCCGCCTTGCAGCAGATGCGTTGCGAACGAATGGCGCAAGGTATGCGGCGTGGCCGGCTTGACGAGGCCGGCCCGCTCGACCGCGCGCTTGAAGCCGCGCTGGAAACTCTGCTCGAACAGATGATGCCGGCGCATCTGGCCGCTGCGCGGGTCGACTGCCAGCTCCGACCGCGGAAACACCCAGAACCAGCTCCATGCACTGGCGGCCCGCGGGTATTTGCGGGAAAGCGCATCGGGCATGTGCACGCCGGCGATCTGGGCCTCGCGATCGCGCGCCCACAGGATGCGAGCGCGCGCCATCTGCTCGCGCAGCACCGGCATCAGCGTGGCCGGCAACATCACGACACGATCTTTCGCGCCCTTGCCTTCGCGGACCACGATGGCCTGTCGATCGAAATCGACATCCTTCACGCGCAGCCGGATGGCTTCCATGATGCGCATGCCGGTGCCGTAGAGCAGCTGGCCCAGCAGACGATATTCGACGCCTTCGAGCGCCAGCAACAGCCGGCTCACTTCATCCTGCGTGAGCACCACCGGCAGGCGCACACGGCTCTTGGGCCTGCCGATCTGGGCCAGCCAGGGCAGATCGACGCCCAGCACCTTCTGGTACAGGAACACCAGCGCCGACAGCGCCTGCTTGTGCGTGGCCACCGCCACCTTGCGCTCGCCCGCCAGCCACGCAAGAAACGCCTCGACCTCGGAGGCGCCCATTTCCACCGGATGCCGCAAGCCGTGGAAGTGGATGAAGGCCTTGATCCAATGCACATAAGCCTGCTCGGTCCGGATGCTGTAGTGCAGATAGCGAATCTGCTCGCGCACCCGATCGATCAGACGTGACGACGCCTCGACAGCACAAGGCCGCGGGTCTTGAGAATTCGGGATGGTCACGATGGAGCTCGAGCCAGTTGCCGCGCGACCGGCACTCACGGATACTGTTGTTTTGTACAGTATAGACAGCCACCCGCATGGTCGCAAGACACGACGACGACGACAACATCCTCAGCGACGACATCGGCGACAGCCGCCAAGGCGGCGGCCACGGCAGCCGCAGCCACGCCTCCAGCCGCACAACCCACGTCGTCAAGCGACTGTCGCCGACACAGGCAGGCGCGCTGAAACTCGCCCGCCGCTATGGCGACGCCTTGGTCTGCGTGCGCTACCGACATGACGCAGCCGGACGCCACCGCTACACGACCGTCGAACTGATCATCGACGAGGCACCGATCGTCCCACGCGGCCAC
>DATEFR010000361.1:0-6547 GCA_035280545.1 Burkholderiaceae bacterium
ACGAGAAGTCGTAGTAGAAGCCGTTCTCGATCACCGGGCCGATCGTGACCTGCGCCTCGGGGAACAGCTCCTTCACCGCGTAGGCCAGCAGGTGCGCCGTCGAGTGGCGGATGACCTCGAGCCCGTCGGCGTCCTTCTCGGTCACGATCGCCAGCGGCGTGTCCTGCTCGATGCGATAGCTCGTGTCGACGACACGCGCCTCGCTGCCGTGCCCGATACGCCCGGCGATCGCCGCCTTCGCCAGGCCGGCGCCGATCGAGGCGGCAACGTCGGCGACCGTCACCGGGCCGGGGAATTCACGCTTCGAACCGTCGGGCAGTTGAATCGAGATCATGGGAGCTCTTTCAGAAAACAAAAAGGCGCGGTACTGAGCCGCGCCTTGGGTCGAACGAACGAAAGGATGGAAAGTCAGGCCTGGGCCACGCGCGCGGACGACCCGGCCTTCGTGCCGAAGGGGGTAGTTCGCGGTGTCATAACCTGCATGCCTTTCTCGCTCTTGCTTGATGGATCGAGGCGCGAATTCTACACGGGCAGCAGCGAAACATTCGCGGTTCGTTCGATCAGCCACAACGCCGCGATCGCCATCGCCGCGAGCGAGCCGCCGCGCACCACCAGCGCCCGGTAACCCGGACGATGCCGCAACCCGAAGAGCAGCGCGGTCGCGAGCGTCACGATCGCAAGCTGCCCCAGCTCGAGCCCGACGTTGAACTCGAGCAGCGCGAACGCGAACTTGGCACGCGGCAGGCTCAGCTCGGCGAGCACGCCGGCGAACCCGAAACCGTGGATCAACCCGAAGCAGAACGTGACCACGACACGCCGCACGGGAAAGATCGGACGGATGTTGTCCAGCGCCGCCAGCACGATCGTCACCGCGATCGCCGGCTCGATCAGCGCCGCCGGCAGCACGACCCACTTCATGGCCGCGAGGCCCAGCGTGATCGAGTGTGCGACCGTGAATGCCGAGACGATGCCGACCACCGGCCACGCCGCTTCCAACGGGCGTCCGACCGGCTCCCAGCGCGCCGACCGGTCCGCTGCCTCGCTGCGTCGCAGCGCGGCGGGCAGCAGCAGGCACAGCAGGAACAGCACATGGTCGTAGCCGGTCACGATGTGGCGAACACCGTCCAGCAGGAAATCGAATCCGCCTGGCGGCGGCGCCGTCGGCAGCTCTGTCGGTTCGAGCAGCCGCAGCAGCGGCGCGCGGCCATCCGCGAACTGCAGCTTCGCGATGCCGCGATGCGTCGGGTCGACATCGCGCAGCAGCGCATAGTGCAGCACCGGCATCGTCTTCAGCGCGCAGGCCGACTCGAGCCGCAGCGTCGCGTAGGCGCCGTCGCCACGCCGTTCCAGGCCGTGGCCCGCAAGGCGCAGCGGGCAGCCGTCGATGCGCAGTCGCGGTACCGCATAGGCCTCGATGCGTGGCCATGCGGCGCGCACCTCGCCCCAGGTGAGCCGGCCGTCATCGTCGGCATCCAGGCCGATCGCGACGTCCAGGTCGCGCAGCGCGATGTCCCAGCGCAGCACGAGCCCCTGCTCGCCGGCGGTGAGCTGGAGGTAGGCGTCGCTCGCCTTGTGGGCCTGCGCGCCGGCAGAGGCGAGCAGCGCGAGGGCGAGCAGCAGGATGCGAATCATCGGGTTCGCGCCTTCGATGCGGCGAGCGGGCGTCACAGCAGCGCGCGGATGCGCTCGTCGCGCAGCCCGACCTCGTCGACCAGACGCTGCGCTTCGCGGCGCGCGCTGTCCTGCCCGCCCTGCCGCGCGGCCTGCATCAGCACCAGCAGGTCCAGCGGCTCCCGCTGCTGCGCAACGTTGCCGCGTGCGAGCTCGAGCGCACGCGCCGGATCGCGTTCGACCCACAGCGCGAACATCGCCTGCTCGCGACCGTGGAACCGCTTCGCCTCGGGTCGCTCGTTCGCGAGTGCGATCCGCTCGCGCATCTCGGCCGCGTCGGCAACGGCCTCGCGCGCACCGGCCTGCAAGCCGGCGATCGCGAGGCGCAGCAGCACCGCATCGCTGCGCACCGCGGGCCTCAGCACGACCAGCGCCTGCTGGGGCCGCCGCTGTTCGATCAGGAAATCGGCATACGCGAGCACCGCGTAGCTGTCGTTCGGCGCGGCCTGCAGCGCGGCACGGTACGCGGCATCCGACGCCTGCGCGCGGCCGGCACGCTGCTCGAGCTCGGCGCGTGTCGTCAGCAGCCAGGCCTGTGTGTCGCTCGGCAGCCGCGGCGTCGCGAGCAGTCCGTTCAGCGCGCCACGCGCGCGGTCGAACTCGCCGCGCAGCGCCGCATTCTCGGCCTGGCAGGCGACACCATGCAGCGTCGCGCCCGCCAGGGCGACCTGTCGGCAGGCCACATCCGAATCCGCATACCGGCCCTGGACCCGGCGCACCGTTGCCAAGGTCAGCCACGCCTGCGGCCGCCACGCCGCGGACGAATCCGACC
This sequence comes from Burkholderiaceae bacterium, assembly GCA_035280545.1. Classification (GTDB taxonomy): domain Bacteria; phylum Pseudomonadota; class Gammaproteobacteria; order Burkholderiales; family Burkholderiaceae_C; genus DATCSE01. The sequence goes on from DATEFR010000361.1 coordinate 2,444, forward strand.
GCGCCTCGACGCGCGCCAGCAAGCGCTGCAGCGTCGCCGCCGCCGCGTCGAACTCGTGCAGGTACTGCTGCACGCTCGCACGCATCAGCAGCACCTCGGCCGGCACGCTCGCCTCGTCGCCGCCGTTCCATCCGGCGATCGCCGCGAGCGCCCTTCCGGCGAAGCGCGGATCGCCGAGCTCGTGCGCCCGGGCGAGCTCGCGCTTCGCGGCGGCCAGTGCGAGCGCTGCGTCGCGCGGGTTCTTGGCGAGCTGCTCGCGCGCATGCCGCTCGTCGGCGCGTACGCCAGCGGAGCTTGCGGGCAGCACCTCGATCACCTCGTCGTCGCGGGCCGGCACGATCGGCGTCGCGTGGGCCGCGAAGCCGACGAGCAGAGCCGCGACCACGCCGCCGCACGCGAGACGCCGTACCAAGGTGCTGCACATCGCGGCGCTCGCCTCAGTCGACCTGCGCCGGCTCGGCCGTGTCCGAGCTCGGCGGCGTCACCGTCGCGACGTCGACCGGCTCGAGCAGATCGGCCGCCGCGACGACCAGCGCCTTCAGGTAACCGACGAAGCCGTTGACCGATGCGCTGGCACTTGCCGGCACTTCGGACGTCACCGGCGGCGGATTGTTGCTCCCGCCGCCACCGCCGCCATTCCCGCCGTCGTCGCCACCTCCGCCGCCGCAGGCGACGAGCAGCACCGCCGCGCCGAGTGCCGCGAGCACCGGCCCGAGCAATGCGATGAGTTTCGAAGGATGTCTCATGAGCGAACCTCCGTGTGAGTGACCGTCATTGCGCGCCCGGCAGCGGCGTGCCGAGGTACGGAAACGCCGGCAGCAGCGGCCCGGCCGCGCGAACCTTGGGCCCGGCCTGGTCGACGCCGTCGTGCAGTCCGTAGACCGCGGTGCCCAGCGGCACCGCCGAGGGCTTGCAGGCCGCGCCGAACTTGAACGCGTCGTTGTCGCCGTTCGCGACGCACAGCCCGCCCATCACCGCGACCAGCGAGATGTCGACGATGTCGTCGTTCGGCCGACGGCCGTTCGGATAGCCCGCGAGGTCCTGCGGCGCCGGGCCCAGCAGACCGCCGAGCAGTCCCAGCCGGTTCTGCTGCGCATACGGCGTCGCCGGGATCGCGGTGTTCAGCCGCAGCATCTCCGACGGCGTCACCGAGCTCGGCTGGTTCACGCCCTTGATCCCGGTCAGGAAGGTCGTGACCAGGTCGTTGCGCGGATAGTTCGTCGGCGCGATGTTGGGCGTGGCCAGCGCGATCTCGAGCAGCTTGGGCAGCGTCGGGTTGGTCACGTAGGTCGCGAACTGGGCGTCGTCCTTGGGCTTGGAGGCATTGAAGCGGTCCTTGTCGTTCAGGCCGATCACGACCTCGTTGACCAGCGGCATGCCCAGGCGCGAGACCTGCGTCCACGCACCGCCGTGCAGCGACGCGGTCTGGTAGCCGTTCTTCGGCGCGCCGCTGAGCAGGCTGCCCTGGCGCAGGCTCGCGGTGGTCCAGCCGCCGATCACCGTTTCGTTGGCCGACGCGAGCAGGCAGCTCGTCGGCACCTCCAGCGCGATCGACGTGACGTTCTTGTCGTTGAGCTTGTCTTCGGCTGCGTCCTTGTTCGCCGGGTCGAGCAGGAACGCGGCGCTCGGCACGTTGACCAGATCGAAGATCGCGCCGAGGTTGACCGCGAACGGGTCCTTGCGCTGCCCGACGAAGACCTTGCCCGGCGTCGCGCAGCCGGGAATGTTGACCGTGTAGATGAACTGCGCCGCATAGCCCGCGTAGTTCGGGATCGTCTTCGTGCCGATGTTGTCGGACGGCTTCGCGAAGGTCGTCGCGCCGCCGTTCGCGTTCGTCACGGCGGCCCGCTGACCGCCTCGCCGATCGCCGCGCACCACGTCGATCGTGTAGCTCTCGGTCACGTTCAAGTTGGCGCCGGTCGTGTCGCTGACGCTGCCGAACTGCGTCAGCGGGATCGCGACATCCGTGCCCCCGACCGACAGCGTCTGGCCCTTGGAGGTGTTCTTGAAGCGAAACTGGAAGGTGATGTCTTCCTTCGCATCGCCGTTGTTGTCGATGTGGATCTCGTACAGCGCGTTCGGATCCATCTTGAAGAAGTTCGGGCCGCCGTACGCATCCTGCAGCGGCAGGTAGTTGGCGATCAGCGTCACGTAGCCGCCGCGGCCGCTCTCGTAGCTGTTGAACAGGTAGAAGTCGGTCGCGTCGACCTTCGGCGTCGTCGTGATCGCCGGCGCTTCGCGGTGGCTGGAGGCGTGGGCCGGCAAGCCGGCGGCGAGCGCCGCGATGGCGGCGCACAGCGGCAGCAGCCGCGCAGGGAATGCTCGTGTCATGTCGTCGTCCTTTCCTGGCGTTGGTGTGGACGCGGGTGAATCGCGTCTACCGCGCCTTACGCGCAGCGCCAGCCAGCGGATGCAGCGCGCCGAAAAAATTTCGGGCGCGCGAACGACGAACGAACGAACCGGGGCGGACGAACCGAAGGAAGCGAGGGAAGCGAGGCGAGGCCTACCCGGCCGAACGCAGCCCCTTCATGCGCTGCGCCACCTCCTGGCGCAGCTCGCGCCGCAGTTGCGCCGCGGCGCTGCGGCGCTGCTGGTCGACGGTCTGCGGCACCAGCGGCGGCACGGCCACCGCCTTGCGTGCATCGTCCACCGCGACCATCGTGAAGAAGCAGCTGTTCGCGTGCCGCATCGTCTGCGTGCGGATGTTCTCGGCCATCACCTTGATGCCGATCTCCATCGACGTCGTGCCGGTGTAGTTGACGCTCGCGAGGAAGGTCACGAGCTCGCCGACGTGGATGGGCTCGCGGAAGATCACCTGGTCGACCGACAGCGTCACGACATAACGTCCGGCATAGCGGCTCGCGCAGGCATACGCGACCTGGTCGAGCAGCTTCAGCACCGTGCCGCCGTGCACGTTGCCGGCGAAGTTGGCCATGTCCGGCGTCATCAGCACCGTCATCGACAGTTCGTGTTTGGGCAGTTCCATGCGGGTTTCCTCCTCGTCGGTCACAAGGGCTGCAGCGGCAGCGTCAAGCGCCCGCTCGTCCAGGCTTCGAACTCGTCGCGCAGGCGATCGCACTCGGCAACCGCCCGTCGCCAGGCCTTGATGCGGCTCGCATGGTCGTCGCCGTAGCGCTTGAAATCGGCGCGATCCGGCAGCTTGCCATCGGGCAGCGACGCGATCCAGCCCGGGTCCGGCGAAACCACGACGACGTTGCTCAGATGCTCGGTCGCGCGGTGCCGGTGCTTCAGGAACTTGTCCAGCCAGCCCGGGATGATGGTCTTCTGGAAATGCGGGTACAGCACGAGGCCGTCGTGCATGGACGCGTAGTTCAGGTGCAGGTGGTAGTCGGTGATGCCGCCGTCCCAGTAGGCGCCCGGCGGCGCGCCGGGGATGTCGTGCACCGGCGCGAGCCAGTACGGGATCGAACAGCTCGCGAGGATGCTGGTGTCCAGGTTGGCCGGCGTCAACGCGACGCCGTGGGTGCGGTAGTCGTGCAGCCTGATCGGCAGCTCGTCGCGCGGGTCCGAGAACACGACCCGCTCCCACCAGCCGCTCATCCAGGTCCGCTTCAACGCGTTCGCGGCGAACGCGCCGGCGTGCGCGATCGGCGTGCTCAGCGCCGACAGCGTCTTGCCATCGCGCCGCAGCAGATTGCGGCCGCGGCTCGTGAACACATGCAGCCGGAAACGCGGATGCGCCAGCACCTCGGCGGCGCGAGGTCGGAAGCGCTGCGCGAGGTTCGCGCCGAACACCTCACTGACATGGCGGGGCTGCGGCAGCTTGCCGGGTGCATGCTCGTAGCGCTGCTCGATGTAGTCCTCGGCCATCTGCGCGAACGCCTGCACCGGTTCGCCCAGGCAGGCGCAGGCCATGCGCCACGCGCCGATCGAGGCGCCGAGCAGGTGGATCGGGTGGCGCGTCGGGGCGAGCCAGGTGCCGAACAGGTACTGGTCCAGCGGCACCAGCGACAAGCCCTTGGGCCCGCCCGCGGCGGCGGGGATCGCACGCACGTCCTCGGCACGCAGCCCGCGCTCGCGCAGGATCGCGAGCGCCCGCGGGCCGGCGTGAACTTGGAGCGCCGAAGTCACGCGTTGGCCCTC
>DATEFR010000362.1:0-7101 GCA_035280545.1 Burkholderiaceae bacterium
CTGTTGTCGACGATGACCGGCACCTTGGTCTCCGCGGTGATCTCCTGACCGATCGCGCGCGCGAGTCCGTCGGTGGTGCTGCCGGCGCTGGAGCCGACGACGAGCGTGATCGGCCTGGTCGGGTAGCCCTCCGCGAGCGCCGGCCGCGCCAAGGCGGCGCAGAGGGTCGCGACCAGGATGCTGACGATCTTCATGGCTCTTGTCTCCGTTCGAATGGTCGTGGTGTGGCGACATGCTAGGCAGCGGAGCATCCGGCGGTCAATATTGACGATCAATATCAATGTATGGGCTGTTCACCTGGGTATCGGATGAAGACGGGCGAGTTGATATTGATATGTATCGTCAATATCATCTCGCCGGCAGGAGGTCGAACGATGGCAACGTGGATGACGCTGGAAGAGGCCAGGCGCCTGCTGGGAGTCCGCCCGCAGACCATCTACGCCTACGTCAGCCGGGGACGAATCGCGGTCAATCCCGACCCTGGCGACTCCAGACGCAGCCTGTATCGATCGGAAGACGTCGCCAACCTCGTTCGTCGCAAGGCAAGCGGCAGGACCCGGGAAACGCTCGCGGCGACCACGCTGTTCGGCGCGGAGCCGAGCATCCCGACGTCGATATCGACCTTTGCCGGCGGCAGCCTGTACTACCGCGGGATCGACGTCGTGTCCCTGGCCGCCACGGCCAGCCTCGAGGAGGCGGCCTGCGTGCTGTGGGCATCCGGGCATCCGCCGGCCTTCCCGGCCGCGACCGGCCCGATGCCCGCCGTCCCGACCGGTCGGGTCCGGGCGTATACCGAGCTGGCAGCTCTGGCCGCGAACGGTCATTCGACGAAGGGCCGTGCCGCGAAGGTGTTGCTGGAGGAGTCGGCCGGCCTGGTCGGACGCCTGGCGGGGGCGTTCGGTGCGTCCGACGATCACGCACTGCTGTTGCACGAACGGCTGGCGCGCGGCTGGCGGCAGCCGAGATCGGTGGCCGGCCTGATTCGCAAGACGCTGGTACTGCTGGCGGACCACGAGATCACGAGCTCCGCCTTCGCGTCGCGCATCGCGGCATCCACCGGGGCGTCTCTCCCCGCGTGCTTGCTGGCCGGTCTGACGACGCTGTCGGGGCCGCTACACGGCGACGCGTCGGGCCGCGTGCGCGTGCTGTTCGGCGAGGTCGAACGAAGCGGCGTCGACGCGGTGGTGGATCGCTATCTATCGTCCGCGATCCCGATCCCCGGCTTCGGTCATCCTCTCTATCCCGACGGGGATCCGAGGGCCGCGGCGCTGCTGGCCGATCTCGAACCGCCCAGGCACATCGCCCGGTTGATCGCACGCGTCGTGTCGCTGACCGGGCTGCTCCCCAACGTCGACGTGGCGCTCGCGACGCTGGTCGTGCGCTACCGGCTCCCCGCGGATGCGGCCTTTGCGCTGTTCGCCGTTGCGCGCAGCGTCGGCCTGCTCGCCCACAGCATGGAGCAGCTCGGCGTGGACTCCGTGATCCGTCCGCGCGGCCGGTACACCGGACCCATCGTCGAGTCGCCACCGGGCGTCCGGCGGCACAAGCGCAGACCGGTCAATCGGGCTTGATCTTCGCCCGCGCGATGACCGGCTTCCATCGCTGCCGTTCCGTCTCGATGAACTTCGCGAACTCGGCCGGCGTGCTGCCGACCGCGATCGCCGCCTCGTTCTCGAGCAGCTTCAGCGCCGCCGGCTCCCTGATGGCGCGTGCGGAGGCGGCGGCCAGCTTGTCGACGTTGGCCTTGGCCATCGCCGCCGGCGCGAGCAGTCCGTACCACTGCGTCATCTCGAAGCCCGGATAGCCTTGCTCGGCCACCGTCGGCACATCGGGCAGTTGCGGCAGGCGCTGCGGGGTGCCGGTCGCGATGCAACGCAGCTTGCCTGTCTTGATGAACTGCAGGATGGCCGGCGCGCCGACGGCCGCGGCCTCGAGCCGGCCGCCCATCAGGTCGGTCAGTTGCGGGCCGGTGCCGCGGTACGGCACATGCAGCACGAAGGTGTTGCTGACCATCTTGAGGTACTCGAAGGCCAGATGGCCGGCGCTGCCGTTGCCGGCCGATCCGTAGTTCAGCGTGCCGGGCTTGGCCTTGGCGAGCGCGACGAACTCGCGCAGGTCCTTCACCGGCAGGTCGGGCCGCACGACGTACAGGCTGGGCACCTTGGCGAGCAGCGAGACCGGCGTGTAGGCCTTGGCGGGGTCGTACGGCAGCTTGTCGAAGATGAACGGGTTGACCGCGAGCGTGCCGATGTGACCGAGGATCAGCGTGTGCTCGTCGTCGGCACGCGCCACTTCGCCCATCGCGACGTTGCCGGCACCGCCCGGCTTGTTGTCGACATAGACGCTTTGCCCGAGGATCTTCGACAGCTCCGTCGCGGTGGCGCGCGCGACGATCTCCGAGCTGCCGCCCGGCGCGAACGGCACGACGAGGCGGATGGCCTTGTTCGGCCACGCGGCTTGTGCGCGCGCGGCGAACGGCAGGCCGCCGGCCATCGCGGCGGCCGCGAGTTGCAGCGCCGCGCGCCGGGGCATGTTCGGATGGTTCATGCAGTCGTCTCCATTTCTTGGATCGTTGAGGGTCTCTAGCGGTAGATCGCTGGCCAGCGGCGGCGCAGCGCTTCGGCAGCGTCGTGGCCCAGCGCGTCGACGACGGGCTGCCAGGTCGAGGCGTAAGCGGGCATGGCGTCCGGTGCGAACATCGTGTGCGGCCAATCCGAACCCCACACCAGATGCTCGCCGAACAGGTCGGCGAGGCGGCGGATCCGCGGCACCAGATCGGCGTAGGGCGGCTGTGCGTCCAGACGGTACCAGCCCGAGAGCTTGAGCCAGGCGCCCCCTGCGGCGAGTGTTTCGAGGGCTTGCCAGGCAGGGTGATCGTCCGCCACGCGCGTGCCGAAGCCGGCGAGGTGGTCGAGCACGCAGGGGAGCTCGCTGTGGCGGTGCAGGTCGGCGAGCATCGGCAGTTGCGCCGCGCTCGCGTACCACTGCAGATGCCAACCGCGTCGCCGCAGGCGCGGCGCGAGCGCGGCGTAGCGCTGCGTCGGATCGCGACCCTCGCCGACCGGCGAGACGAGGTTGAGCCGCACGCCGCGCACGCCGCGGGCATGCATCGCGTCGAGCTCGGCGTCGGCCACGGCATCGTCGATCACGGCAATGCCGCGGTGGCGGCCCGGCTCGACGCCGAGTGCACGCAGCATCAGCGAGTTGTCCGTGCCGTAGACGCTGGGCTGCACGAGCACGAGATGCCCGACGCCGTGGGCCTGCGCGACGCTTTCGATCCGCGCGAGCGGTCGATCGACCGGCCGGTAGTGCCCGCTGCGGACGGCCGCGTCCGCCTCGAAGACGTGCACATGACAGTCCCAGCCCTCGGGGCCGAGCTCAGTCACGAACGATCCCCCGCTCCTTGACGACCCGGGCCCACAGCGTCTGCTGCGCCTTCAGGAACTGCGCCGGGTTGCCGCTGTACACCTCGCCGCCGAGCGCGCGCACGCGCGCCAGCACTTCCGCGTCGCCCATCGCCCGGGCCACGGCCGCGACGAGCTTGTCGCGCACGGCCGGTGCGATGCCGGCGGGTGCGAGGATGGGGTTCCATTCGAGCACCTCGTGCCCCGGCACGCCGGCCTCGGCCATGGTCGGCACGTCGGGCAGCGCGCGGCACCGTACGGGCGCCGTGACCGCCAGCGGCCGCAGGCGGCCCGACTGGATCTGCCCCAGGCCCGAGGCGACGTTGGCGAAGAACAGCGGCACCTGGCCACCCATCACATCGTTCATCGCCGGGCCGCCGCCGCGATACGGCACGTGCGTCAGCTCGACCTTCGCGAGCTGCTCGAACAGCGCGCCGGCGAGGTGTTGCGCCGAGCCGTTGCCCGACGATGCGTACGCGATGCTCTTGGGCTTGGCGCGCGCCAGCCGCAGCACGTCGGCGACGCTACGGGCTTCGAAGCCGGGCGTGCACACCAGCACGTTCGGGAACTGCGCGAGCACGGCGATCGCGACGAACGACTTCTCGTTGTCGTAAGGCAACTTCTGAAACAGCGCGGGGTTGACCGCGAACGACGACGCGTCGAGCAGCAGCGTCGTGCCGTCCGGCGCTGCACGGGCCACCTGGCCGGCTGCGATCGTGCCGCTGCCGCCGGGCTTGTTGTCGACGATCACGGGCTGGCCCAGCGCTTCGGCCATCTTCGGGGCGATCAGCCGGGCCATCGCGTCGGCGCCGCCGCCGGCGGGGTACGACACGACCAGCGTGACCGCCTTGCCGCCGCCGATGTCGGCGGCCGCGAACGCGGGGCATGCCACCGCCGCGGCCGATGCGGTGGAGACGGCGAGAAACTGGCGCCGGGTCGGGCACTCGGGACTCATCGGCTTGTCTCTCCTCAGGTGATCGTGACGGTGTAGTGGAAGGCGAACGCGTCGCCGCGCGTGACCCGCAGCTCGACGCAACGGCCGGCGATGTCGTAGGCCTGCCGCGTGACGGCGACGCCGGGGTGGCCGGCCGGCAGATCCAGCGCGCGCGCCTGCGGGCCCGTGAGATGGGCGAAGCCGATTTCGTCGGTGGCGCGGGCGATCCCCACGCCGCAATGTTGGACGAAGAACGGGTAGAGCAGTTGGCCCCACTCGGCCGGCGGTATCTCGAGGAGCGGGGCGAAGAGCGGCAGCGGCAGCCAGATCTCCTCGAACAGGCGGGGCTGTCCGCCGAGCGAGCGTAGCCGCTGCAGCTTCAACACCGGATCGCCGCGCGCGATGCCCAGCCGTCGTGCCACCTCCGGCGCGGCGACGACCGGGTGGCGCGACACGATGCGCGATTGCGGCACTTCGCCGTCGCCGGTGCCGAAGCGGAAGAAGCGCAGCATGGGCGCGCCCGCCAGCCCGCTGCGCACGAAGGTGCCCTTGCCGTGGTGGCGCTCGATCAGCCCCTGTTCGGCCAGCAGCTCGAGCGAGCGTCGCAACGTCCCCAGCGCGACGCCGTGCTCGGCGGCCAGACGCGTCTCGGCCGGCAATGCGGTGCCCGGCGGCCATTCGCCGTCGACGACGCGGCGGCGCAGCGCCGAGGCGAGGGCTGCGTACCGGCTCTGGCCCGGTTCGGGTCGGACGAGGGTGAGCGGCGGGCGATTCATCGTGCCCGCATTGTCAACTCATCTATAGGACTAGAGCTACGTAGATCTACGGATGCAGATCCGCGGACACAACGGACCTATTCGATGAAGAGCATGGCGGGATGCTCGAGCAGCTGGCGCACGCGCTGGATGTAGGCCGCGGCCAGGGCGCCGTCGACGACGCGGTGATCGAACGACGAGGACAGGTTCATCATCTGCCGCACCTGCACCGCGCCCTCGTGCACGACCGGGCGCGCCGCGATGCGGTTGATGCCGACGATCGCCACCTCCGGGTGGTTGATGACCGGCGTCGAGGCGATGCCGCCGAGCTTGCCCAGGCTGGTGACCGTGATCGTCGAGCCCGACAGGTCCTCGCGCGCGGCCTTGCCGGCGCGCGCGCTGGCGGCCAGCCGCGCGATTCCCGCGGCACAGGCCCAGAGGTCCAGCGTCTGCGCCTGGCGCAGCACCGGCACGATCAGGCCGGCGTCGGTCTGCGTGGCCACGCCCAGGTGGACCGCCTCGTGCAGCGTCAGCACGCCGGCCTCGTCGTCGAAGCGGGCATTGACCTGCGGAAACTCGGCCACCGCGCGCACCACGGCGCGCACGATGAACGTCAGCGGCGACAGCTCGCCGCGCGCCGCGCCATGCTGCCGGTTGAGCTCGTCGCGCAGCGCGACCATTTCGGTGACGTCGACTTCCTCGACGTAGGTGAAGTGCGGGATGTGGCGCTTGGACTCCTGCATCTTCTGGGCGATCTTGCGGCGCAGTCCGATGAGCTTGACCTCGCGCGTGGCCTCGGTCGCGGTGCCGCCGGTGCGAACGCCGCCGTCCGGGCGCAGCGCGTCGAGGTCGGCATGGACGATGCGGCCGTCCGGACCGCTGCCCTGCAAGCGGGCGAGGTCGAGGCCCAGCGCGCGGGCACGTGCCCTCACGGCAGGCGCGGCCAGCGCGCGTTGCGATGGTGGCTGGGACTGCGTCGAGGTGGGCGAGGGCGACGACGTGCGGGTCTGCGGCGCAGACGCATCCGGTGCCGGCACGGGTTTCGTCGGAGCCGCGGGGATCTCCGGCTGCGCTGCCGCGGCTGCCGCGGCCGCCTCGCCCTCGATGCGAATCAGCACCGATCCCACCGCCAGCGTCTGGCCGATCTCGCCGCCCAGCTCGACCACGCGCCCGGCCACCGACGAGGGGATCTCGACCGCGGCCTTGTCGGTCATCACGTCGCACAGGATCTGGTCTTCGACGACGAGGTCGCCCGGCTTGACGCGCCACTCGACCAGTTCGACCTCCGCGATCCCTTCGCCCAGGTCGGGCATGCGGATGGTGCGTATCGTCATGGTTCCATCACCTTGCGGTACGCACGGCCGACGCGTGCGGGCCCCGGAAAATAGGCCCACTCGAGCGCATGCGGGTAGGGCGTGTCGTATCCGGTCACACGCTCGATAGGCGCTTCCAGGTGGTGGAAGCAGTGCTCCTGCACCAGCGCCGTCAGCTCGGCGCCGAAGCCGCTGGTGCGCGTCGCCTCGTGCAACACCACGCAGCGGCCGGTCTTGCGCACCGATGCCACGATAGTCGGCAGATCCAGCGGCCACAGGCTGCGCAGGTCGATCACCTCGGCATCGAGTCCGGTCTCGCGTGCCGCGGCCTCGGCGACGTAGACCATCGTGCCGTAAGTCAGTACGGTCAGGTCGTCGCCGGGTCGCACGATGCTGGCCGATTCGAGCGCGACCGTGTAGTGGCCTTCCGGCACCTCGCTCTTGGGATGGGTGGACCAGGGCACCACCGGCTTGTCGTGATGCCCGTCGAAGGGCCCGTTGTAGAGGCGCTTGGGCTCGAGGAAGATGACCGGGTCGTCGCACTCGATGGCCGCGATCAGCAGCCCCTTCGCGTCGTACGGGTTGCTCGGCATCACCGTGCGCAGCCCGCAGACATGCGTGAACAGCGCCTCGGGGCTCTGGCTGTGCGTCTGCCCGCCGTAGATGCCGCCGCCGCAGGGCATGCGGATCACGAT
>DATEFR010000363.1:0-10300 GCA_035280545.1 Burkholderiaceae bacterium
AGCGTGCGCGAGACCTCGCTCGCGAAGCTGGTCCGCGACGAGATCCTGGCGCTGATCCTGCGCGGCGAGATCGCGCCGGGCCAGCGCATCAACGAGCCCGACGTCGCGGCGCGCCTGGGCGTGTCGCGCGTGCCGGTGCGCGAGGCGCTGCGCGAGCTCGAGAGCTCGGGCCTGGTCGCGGCGCGCAAGCACAGCGGCGTGTTCGTGCGCGTGCTGGAGCGGCGCGAGGTGGCCGACCTCTACGAGCTGCGCAGCGTGCTCGACGGGCACGCCGGGCGCCGCGCCGCCGAGCTTCCGGCCGCGATGCGCCAGGCACTGGCGCGCAAGCTGACCGCGTCGATGCGCGAGATGAAAGCCCATGCGCGCAGGCGCGACGTGCCTGCCTACTACGCGAGCAACCTGCACTTCCACTGGACCATCGTCGAAGCCGCCGCCAACGAGCAGCTCTCGCGCACCTACCGCGGCATCGTGCAGCAGCTGCATCTGTCGCGGCTGAAGAACCTGTCGCAGGACATGGGCATGGAAGTGTCGATGCGCGAGCACGAGCAGATCGTCGCGGCGCTGGCCGAAGGCAACGCGCAGCGCTGCCAGGCGCTGCAGGCCGCCCATGTGAGCGCTGCGCACGGCCGATTGCTGAAGCGGCTGGACGAAAAGCCGACCTGAAGGAGACCACGATGATCCGGAGACGAACGCTGCTGCGGGCGGCGCCGGCCCTGTGCGTGCCGGCCCTGGGCCTGAGCGCGGGCCCTGCCCGCGCGCAGCAGTTCCCGAACAAGCCGCTGCGCTACATCGTGCCGGTGGCCGCCGGCGGCGGCAGCGATTTCGTCGGCCGCACGATCTGCGAGCGCTGGGGCAAGGCCCTGGGCCAGACCTTCGTGGTCGACAACCTCGGCGGCGGCGGCGGCGTGATCGCCGCGCAGACGACCGTGAAGGCGCCGCCCGACGGCTACACGCTGATGCAGGGCTACGTCGCGACGCACGGCACCAGCCCCGCGACGCGCAAGCTGCCGTACGACCCGCTGAAGGACTTCACGCCGGTCGGCATGATAGGCGGCACGCCCAACGTGCTGGTCGTGCCCGCGTCGCTGCCGGTCAACGACCTGAAGTCGTTCATCGAGTACGTGAAGAAGAGCCCCGGCAAATACAGCTACGGCTCGGCCGGCGTGGGCTCGCTGACGCAGCTCGTGATGGAGCTGTTCAAGCAGCAGTCGGGCACCTTCATCCTGCATGTGCCGTACCGCGGCATCGCGCCGGCGTTCACCGATCTGCTGGGCGGGCAGACGCAGGCGATGTTCCCCGGGCTGGCCGCCGCGCTGCCGCACATACGCTCGGGCCGCGTGAAGGCGCTCGCGATCACCGGTACCGTGCGCCAGGCCACCGTGAAGGACGTGCCGACGCTGATCGAGGCCGGCTTCAAGGGCTTCGACGCGGTGCAGTGGTACGGCGTCGTCGGCCCGGCCGGCATGACAGCGCCCATCGTGAAGCAGCTCAACGAGACGTTGAACACCGTGCTCAACGCCGCCGACATGAAGGACAAGCTCGCGACCGAAGCCGTGGACCCGATGCCGATGAGCCCCGAGCAGTTCGGCGCGTACATCAAGTCCGAGGTCGCACGCTGGACCGAGCTGGCCAAGAACCGCAACATCACCGTGGAGGAGTGAACCATGGCCCGCAACACCCAGGTCGCCGCCGACCAAGACGCCCCGCCCATCACCCGCCTGCTCGCCGAGTTCGTCGCCTCGCATCCGTCGCGCGGCTGGCGCGACGAGGTCGACCACGAAGCGCACCGCACCTTCCTGAACTGGCTGGGCTGCGCGGTCGGCGCCGCGCAGCACGAGGCGCTGCAGGCCGCGCTGGCCGGCGTGCAGATGCTGCAGCCCGCACCGCAGGCCAGCGTGCTGGGGCGAACCGAGCGGGTCGACATGGCGAACGCCGCGCTGCTCAACGGCATCAGCTCGCACACCTTCGACTTCGACGACACGCACCTGAAGACCATCATCCACCCGGCCGGCCCGGTCGCGTCGGCCGCGCTCGCGCTGGCCGAGCACCTGGGCGCGAGCGGCCGCGCGCTGCTCGATGCGCTGGTGCTGGGCATCGACGTGTCGTGCCGCATCGGCAACCTGCTGTACCCCGAGCACTACGACCGCGGCTGGCACATCACCGGCTCGACCGGGATGCTGGGCGCGGCCGCCGCCTGCGCGCGGCTGCTGGGGCTGGATGCGCAGCAGACCGCGATGGCGCTCGGCATCGCCGCCTCGCAGCCGGTGGGCCTGCGCGAGCAGTTCGGCACGATGACCAAGCCGTTCCATCCGGGCGCGGCGGCGCGCGCCGGGCTGATGTCGGCGCTGCTCGCGCGCCACGGCTACACCGCGAGCCCGCGCGCGCTCGAAGCGCCGCGCGGCTTTGCGCAGGTCGTGTCGACCAAGTTCGCGTGGCACGAAGCGACCGATGAGCTGGGCCGGCGTTTCGAGATCTCGTTCAACACCTACAAGCCGTTCGCCTGCGGCATCGTGATCCACCCCAGCATCGACGCCTGCGTGCAGCTTCGCGACCGGGGCGTGATGGCCGAGGACGTCGAACGCGTCGAGCTGAAGGTCCATTCGCTGGTGCTCGAGCTCACCGGCAAGAAGGAACCGGCCGATGGGCTGCAAGGCAAGTTCAGCGTCTACCACGGCTGCGCGGCCGGGCTGCTGTTCGGGCGCGCCGGCGAGGCCGAGTTCGCGGACGAGATCGTCACCCGCGGTGACGTGGTCGCGCTGCGCCGCAAGGTGGTCGCGACGGTCGACGACGCCATCGGCGAAGCCTCGGTCGACGTGACCGCCGTGATGCGCGACGGGCGGCGTGTGCACGTCTTCGTCGAGCATGCGGTCGGCTCGCTGCAGCGGCCGATGAGCGATGCGGCGCTGGATGCGAAGTTCGCCGCGCAGTCCGAGCCCATCCTCGGCGCCGCACGCACGGCCGAGCTGATCGCGGCCTGCCGGCGCCTCGGCGAACTCCCCGACGTGCGAGCGCTGGCCGCGCTGGCGCGCGCATGAGGTTGGGCATGGCCGAGCGCCCCTGCATCGTCGTCCTCGACGACTACGAACACGCGCTGCGGCGCCTGGCCGACTGGCGCGAGGTCGATGCGCTGGCCGAGGTGCGCGAATACCACGAGCCGCTGCGCGGCGCCGCCTTGATGTCGGCCCTGGCCGAAGCCGACGCACTGGTGCTGATGCGCGACCGCACGCCGCTCGATGCCGCCGCGATCGAGCGCCTGCCGCGGCTGCGCTTCGTGATGCACACCGGCAGCCGCAACCGCGCGCTCGATGCGCAGGCGCTGGCGGCGCGCGGCATCCCGGTGCAGAACACCGACTGGGGCCCGTCCAAGGAAAGCACCTGCGAGCACGCCTGGGCGCTGATCCTGGCCGCGGTCAAGCAACTCGAACGGCAGATGCAGCTGATGCGCCGCGGCGCCTGGCGCGACAGCGGCGCGCCGCTGCCGGGCGTGCTGGGCGGCGACCGGCTGGGCGTCGTCGGTCTCGGCGAGATCGGCAAGCGCGTCGCCCGCGTCGGTCAGGCGTTCGGCATGGAGCTGGTCACGTGGAGCCCGCACATGACGCCCGAGCGTGCGGCCGAGGCCGGCGCGGCCTCGGTCTCGCTGGCCGAGTTGCTCGCGACGTCGCGCGTCGTCTCGCTGCATCTGGTGCCGAGCGCGGACACGCGGCACCTCATCAACGCACAGCGCCTCGCGACGATGCGCCGCGACGCGATCCTCGTGAACACGTCGCGCGCGGCGCTGGTCGACGGCGAGGCGCTGGCCTCGTCCTTGGCGGCCGGCCGGCCTGGCATGGCGGCACTCGATGTCTACGACAACGAGCCGCTGCCCGCCGAGCACCCGCTGCGGCGGCTGCCGAACGCGGTGCTGACGCCGCACATGGGCTTCGTCGCCGAGCCGGTGTTCCAGCAGTTCGCCGACGAAGTCGTCGCCAAGCTGCTCACGTGGCTGCGCGGCGACCCAGCAAACGCAGCGTCGGCCTAGAACGAGTGCCGCACGCCGGCCGCGAGGCCGCTCTGCGAACCGCCTGCCGCGGGCCCGCCGCCCGCCGCGGCATTGCTGACCGACAGCGCCAGCGTGCCGTCGTTCGCGATATGCCCGGCCGTCGCATACACCGCGGTGCGCTTGGACAGGTTGTAGGTCGCGCGGATCGCGACCAGCGTCGCCTTGTTGTCGCTGTCCTTGTAGTTCAGCCTGAAGGCCTCGCCATCGAGCACGACGAGCGGGGTCACGTTCCAGGCCGCGCCCAGATACCACAGGTTGCTGCGCGGCGTCGTCGCACTCGCCTCGTTGCGGCGCGCGATCAGGCCGGCGGCTAGTTTCAGCGCGTCGAACTTGAGCCAGCCGTCCACGGTCGCGCGCCGGTCCTTCAGGCTGCTGCTGGTCAGCCCGGCGAACGCACCGGTGTCGCCGCGGATCTCGTCGATCGCGGCGGCGGCGCCCCAGGTCGCCGCGTCGTACTTGACCAGCGCGGACCACTGCCGGCACGCCTTCGAGTCGGTGCTCTCGCCCGGGCAGTTGGTGCCCGACGGGCTGGGCCCGGCGTTGACCGCGTCGCGGCCGAAGCTGTAGGTCGCGCCGGCGGTCCACGCACCGAACGTGCCGCGGTACGCGATCGCGTTGTCGGTGCGCGCGTTCGGCAGGTAGCTGTCCAGCGAGCCCGAGCCGAACATCGCGGGGCCTAGGATGTCGGCATCGAGCTGCGACCAGTACAGCATCGAATACTGCCGGCCCAGCGTCAGGCTGCCCCACGCGCCGCTCAGACCGACGTAGCTTTGCCGGCCCCAGGCACGCCCGCCCTGGTTGAAGGTGCCGCTGTCCAGCCCCAGGCCCTGCTCGATCGTGAAGATCGCCTTGAGGCCATCGCCCAGGTCCTCGGTGCCTCGAAAGCCGATGCGCGACGGGAACGAGCCGGTCAGGCCCGGCATGCGCTTCAGGCTGCCGCCGGTGCTGACGTTGTTCAGGTACTCGACCGGCACGTCGAGCAGGCCGTAGATCGTGACGTTCTGCGCCTGGGCCGCCGCCGTCATGCCGACGGCGCTCAGAAAGACCAGGGGCAGCAGCGATCGCTTCATGAGTTTGTCTCCTTGTTGTGAGTCTGTTGTGAAGGGTTCGAGGGATGGGTGCGGTCAATCCTTCGCGCGCGGCGGCGTTTGGGCCCAATCGAGCGGGCCGGCGTCCTGCCCGGCGACCGAATACAGCGCGTTCGGTGCATTGCGCGTGCGCTGGAAGTCCTCCAGCGATTCGCCGCGCATCGCCGCGTAGATGTGCAGGTTCGAGACGCCGATCACGGCGCCCAGCTTCTCGAGCATGAAGAAGATCGCGCCGTGGCGGATCAGACCGCGCCAGTCGCGCCGGCGTATCAGGTCGCGCTCGACGCTGCTCAGATGCGCGCGCTCGAACGCCGCCTCCTCGTCGGCGCAGAACGCCGCGCGAACCGGCGGCTCGATCAGCGCATGCAGGAAGCGGTTCAGCCGGTAGGCCTGCACGCTGCGTTCGATCGTGAACGGATAGGTGCCTTCGAGATGCTCGATGCCGCCCAGCTGTTCGCCGGCATGTGCGCGCTGGCGCTCCTGCGCGCCAACGGGGGGTTCGGGTGCGAGGTCTTCGTAGATCGCGGTGGCGATCCCGGTCATCGACGGCAGGTAGTAGCTGCGGTGCCGGCAGCGCACCTGCGCCGAGAGCGCTCCGCGCATCACCAGCCACATGATCACTTCGGCGCCTTCGACGCCGCCCAGCGTCGCGTACTCGGCGTGGGTCATGCCGGCGAGTTGTTCGGGGTCGCGCTCGATCAGGTCGAGAAAGCGCTCGTCCCATCCGGTGTTGTTGAAGCCGGCGCGCTCGCCGTGCACCTGGTGCGAGAGCCCGCCGGTGCCGACGATCGCAACGCGCAGGTCTTGCGGATAACTCTCGATCGCGCGGCGCAGCGCCTGGCCCAGCTTGTAGCAGCGCCGCGCGGTCGGGATCGGAAACTGCAGCACGCCGATCTGCAGCGGCACGAGCTTGACCGGCCAGCCGTTCTCGTGCGGATAGAGCATCGACAGCGGCGAGAAGCAGCCGTGGTCCAGCGCTCGGTCCTGGAAGACCGACATGTCGAACTCGTCGGCCATCAGCGAGCGCGTGACGTGCGCCGCGAACGCGGGGTCGCCGGCGATGGCCGGCAGGTCACGTGCGCCGCCGCCCTCGTCCGCCACCGACCAGCGCTCGCCGACACCCAACGCGAACGCCGAGTAGTGGTCGAAGAAGAACGACGTGATGTGGTCGTTGTAGATGAACAGCAGCACGTCGGGCTTGCGCTGCTGCAGCCACTCCCGCACCGGATCGAAGGCCGCGAACACCGGCGCCCAGGCCGGGTCGTCGCGCTTGTCGCGGTCCAGCGCGAAGCCTATCGTGGGCGTGTGCGATGCGGCGATGCCGCCGATGATCGTGGCCATGGGAATTCGTTCTCCTTGCCGGGATCGGCAACGTCCGCTCAGGCGAAGGTCCGCACCAGGACCAGCGCGATCGAGGGAAACGCGAGCAGCAGTGCGATGCGCACCAGGTCGGATGCGAGGAACGGCATCACGCCCTTGAAGGTGTCGACCAGCGGGACGTCGCGGGCGAGCCGGTTGATGATGTAGACGTTCATCCCGACCGGCGGGTGCACGAGGCCGATCTCGACCACCATCAGCGCGAGGATCCCGAACCACACGCTCTTGTCGGTGGCCGTCAGCCCGTGGAACTCCAGCCCCATGACGACCGGATAGAAGATCGGGATGGTCAGCAGGATCATCGCGAGCGAGTCCATCACGCAGCCCAGCGCGATGTAGATCACGAGGATCGCGATCAGCACCAGCATCGGGCTCAGGTGGCTCGCCTGCACCCACGCGACCAGCTCGCTGGGCATCTGCGACAGCGCGAGCGCGGTGTTCAGCATGTCCGCGCCCAGCAGCACGAGGTAGATCATCGCGGTGGCCTGCGCGGTGCCGAGCAGGCTTGCCTTCACGCCGGGCCAGCGCAGTCCGCCGCGCGCGATCGCGAGCAACGCGCAGGCGGCCGCGCCGATCGCCGCGGCCTCGGTCGGGTTCGCCCAGCCGCCGTAGATGCCGACGATCACGACGACGAACACCCCCAGCACCGGCACCACCTGCGCCAGCGCCCGCAGGCGTTCGGGCCACGGCATCACCGGCCCGGCCGGCCCCGAGCCCGGCCGCAACACGACGAACAGCCGCACGACGAGCATGTAGCCCAGCATCGCGATCACGCCGGGCAGCACCGCGGCCATGAACAGCTTGCCGATCGACTCCTGCGTGAGGATCGCGTAGATCACCAGCGGCACCGACGGCGGAATCAGGATGCCCAGCGTGCCGCCGGCGGCGAGCGCGCCGGTCGAGAGGCTGCCGGCATAACCGAAGCGCTTCAGCTCGGGCAGCGCCACCTGCCCCATCGTCGCCGCGGTCGCGAGCGACGAGCCGCAGATCGCGCCGAAGCCCGCGCAGGCGCCGACCGCCGCCATCGCGATGCCGCCGCGCATGTGGCCCATGAACGCCGCGACGAAGCGGAACAACGCCGCGCTCAGGCCGCCGTGGGTCGCGAACTGCCCCATCAGCAGGAACAGGGGGATCACCGCGATGTCGTAGTTCGACAGGCGCGCATAGGCCAGCGTCTTCAACGCGTCGAGCAGGCGGCCGAGGTCGTAGCCGTTCAACGCCCAGAAGCCCGCGGCCCCCATCGTGAACATCGCGATGCCGATCGGCACGCGGATCACCAGCAGCGCCATCAGCAGCGCGAAGATCGTCGCGCCGATCGCGATGCCGCTCATGACGGCGAGCCCTCGCGTGCGGCACGCAGGTGCTGCGACGCCTGGTAGGCGCCGGCGAGCGCCAGCAGCACGAAGCCCGGCACCATCGCCATCTGCGGAATCCACACCGGCCAGTCGAGCAGCATGCTGCGCTCGCCGGCCTCGCGCACCACCCAGGCGCCGACGGCCGAGCGCCACGCGACCAGCGCGCCGAACAGCGCGACCAGCAGCGAGCCGAGCGCATCGAGCCGGTGCACCGTGCGGCCGCTCAGCTTCGCGGTGAAGAAGTCGACCTTGACGTCGGCGCCTGCGAGGTGACACCACGCGAAGAACGACGCGGCGCCGAACGCGGCGCACATCTGCAGCATCTCGACGTCGCCGGGTACCGGCCACGAGACCAGCTTGCGGCCGGTGATCGAGACCACGCTCATCGCGACGATCGCGGCGAAGACCAGCGCGCCGCCGATCGCGAAGACGCGGCAGGTGGCGCGCAATGCGCGGCCATAAGGACCATCGTGAGCACCGTCGTGGGCACCTTCGGCAGGCGCCGGCTCGACGATCGACAGCGGTTCGGACATGAGTTCTCCTGCGGCCGGCACCGACCGCCAGGCCATCGTGGGGACGACACGGCTCGCTGCGTCAGCGCGAGTACTTGGCGCTCAAGGCGCGGGCACCGTCCAGCAGTTGCTGCCCCGGCAGCCCCTTGCCGTTCATCTCGGCGACCCAACCGTCGGTGACCGGCTGCGCCGCCTTCTTCCAGTTGGCGAGCTCGGCCTTGGCGATCACGTTGGTCGTGTTGCCGGCGGTCAGCTTCTTGCCTGCCGCATCGGCGGCCTCGAACACCGCGCCGATCTGCGCCGAGAGCTCGGCGCCGCTGTTCGCGTCTATCACCTTCTTCAGCTCCGGCGGCAGGCTGTCGTAGCGGCCCTTGTTCATCGCGAACACGAAGGTCGATGTGTAGATCGCCGGCTCGGCCGGATCGGCCTCCGAGTGGAACTTCACGAGCTCCTGGATCTTCACCGACGGCACGACCTCGTACGGCACCAGCGCACCGTCGATCACGCCCTTGGCGAGCGCATCGCTGACGGCCGGCACCGGCATCGCGACCGGCGTCGCGCCCAACGCGGCGAGCAGCTTGTTGGTCTGCCGCGTCGGCGCGCGCAGCTTCAGGCCGCGGAAATCGGCCAGCGTGCGGATCGGTTTGTCGACCATGTGGAACACGCCGCGCCCGTGGACGTGGAACGCGATCGGGTGCATGGCCTTGAACTCGTCGGCCGCGTACTGCTGCACGTAGTCCCACAGCGCGCGGCTGGTGGCCTGCGGGCTCTGCATCATGAACGGCAACTCGAACGCCTCGACCCGCGGGAAGCGGCCCGGGGTGTAGCCCGGCAGCGTCCAGATCACGTCGACGATGCCGTCACGCAACTGGTCGACGAGCTGCGGCGGCGTGCCGCCGAGCTGCATCGACGGGTAGATCTGGCAGCGCAGGCGCTTGTTCGATTGCGCGGCGATCTTGTCGCACCACGGCTGGATGAACATCTGCTGCGCGTACGAGCCGGCCGGCAGGAAGTGGTGGACCTTCAGCACGACCTCGTCGGCGGCGCGTGCGCCGGGCAGCCATGCGAGGCAGAAGGCCGCCGCGGCGGCGGCACGTCGCCACGAAGTGGGCGTCATCGCGTGTCTCCTTGTTGTTCGTGATGGAGGCGCAGTCTAGAAACGGGGGCTCGCGCGCAGAAGATGGCGCGTCGCCGGGCGCGATAACGCGCCGTTATCATCCCCGGATGAAGCTCACGAGCCTGCGCGCCCTGGTGGCCGCGATCGAAGAAGGCAGCCTGCGCTCCGCGGCGCGACGCTTGCGCGTCTCGCAGCCGGCGTTGACCAAAATGATCCGCGAGCTCGAGCGCGAACTCGCGACGACGCTGCTGCTGCGCTCGACCACCGGCGTGCTCGCGACCGCGCAAGGCATGGTGCTCTACGAACGCACGATCGCCGCGGACCGCGAGCTCGCGCAGGCAGTCGACCAGATCCAGCAGCTCGGCGGCCACATGACGGGCGAGCTGACCATAGGCGCGGTGCCGCTCGCGGTGATGCTGCTGATCCCCGAGACGCTGCGCACCTTCGGCCGCGAGTTCCCGCAGATCCAGCTGCGCATCATCGAGGAGCTCTACATCGCGCAGCTCACGCGGCTGCGCAAGGGCGAAGTCGACATCGCGCTCGGCCCGGTGCCCGAGCAGCTGCCGCCGGGCGAGTTCGCGGTCGAGACGCTGATGCCGATCACGATGGTGATCGTCGCTGAAGCCGGTGGATGGCCCGCCGGGCGATGCCAGCGCCGAGCAGATGGACGCCGTCGCCGACCTGGCCGAGCGCTTCGGCTATGGCGAGCTGCGCGTCGCGCATGAGCAGAACCTGGTGCTGCCCGATGTGGCGTTGGACGATCTGCCGGAGCTGTGGCGCGAGCTGGACGCGCTCAAGCTGGCGACGCCGAA
>DATEFR010000364.1:0-3606 GCA_035280545.1 Burkholderiaceae bacterium
GCGGCCTCGGCCGCGCGCATCGCAACGCTGGTCGAGCGCGTACGCAAGGTGCTGCCGTCCGGCCGCGACGCTGCGGCGCGCGCCGCGCTCGTCGCCAGCGCGATGGTCGGTGCGCTGCAGCTCGCGCGCGGCCTGGCAGACGAGCGCGAGGCCAGGGCGCTGCTGAAGTCGGTGCGCGAGTCGCTGCTCGCGCAACACGATGTGCCGGCCGGCCGCTGACGCGCCGGCCTTTCCTCTGTCCCCTCCCCCCTGAAGGAAACCTCACGATGAAACTCGACAACGCCACGGTCCTGATCACCGGCGCGAACCGCGGTATCGGTCTCGCTTTTGCGCGCGAGGCATTGAAACGCGGCGCGCGCAAGGTCTACGCGGCCGCACGCGACCCGAGCAGCGTCACGCTCGCCGGCGTCGTGCCCATCAAGCTCGACGTGACCCATGACGCCGAGGTCGCGGCGGCCGCGCGCGAATGCGGCGACGTGACCTTCGTCGTCAACAACGCCGGCATCGCGTCGGTCGGCGGTTTCCTCGCCGAGGATGCGGTCGAGTCGGCGAAGCGCCTCTTCGACACCAATGTCTACGGCCTCGTCCGCATGAGCCGGGCGTTCGCGCCGGTGCTCGCGCGCAATGGCGGCGGTGCGCTGCTGAACGTGCTGTCGATCGCGAGCTGGATCAACGGGCCGCTGCTGGGCGTCTACGCGGCCAGCAAATCGGCCGCCTGGGGCGTGACCAACGGGCTGCGCCAGGAGCTGCGCGCCCAGGGCACGCAGGTGGTCGGCCTGCATGTCGGCTTCGTCGACACCGACCTGACCAAGGGCATCGAGGGACCGAAGTCAACGCCCGAGGCGGTCGCCGCCTATACGTTCGATGCGGTCGAAGCCGGTGCCGAGGAAGTGCTGGCCGACGAGCGCACGCGCGCCGTCAAGCTGGGCCTGTCGGCCGAGCCCGGCGTGTACCTGCTGCCGATCGATCGGCCGGCACCGGCCACGGGCAGCCCAGGCCGTTGAGCGTGCGCCGCGGCGCGAGGGTCAGGTCTTCGGCAGCGTGACCCCGCGCTGGCCCTGGTACTTGCCGCCGCGGTCCTTGTAGCTGGTCTCGCAGACCTCGTCGCTCTCGAAGAACAGCACCTGCGCGCAGCCCTCGCCGGCGTAGATCTTCGCCGGCAGCGGCGTCGTGTTGCTGAACTCCAGCGTCACGTACCCTTCCCACTCGGGCTCGAACGGCGTGACGTTGACGATGATCCCGCACCGTGCGTAGGTGCTTTTGCCCAGGCAGATCGTCAGGACGTTGCGCGGAATGCGGAAGTACTCGACGGTGCGCGCCAGCGCGAAGCTGTTGGGCGGGATGATGCAGACGTCCGACTCGATGTCGACGAAGCTTTTCTCGTCGAACGCCTTCGGGTCCACGACCGTGCTGTAGATGTTCGTGAACACCTTGAACTCCGGCGCGCAGCGAATGTCATATCCGTAGCTGCTGGTGCCGTAGCTGACGATGCGGTGACCGTCGGGGGCGTTGCGGACCTGACCGGCCTCGAACGGCTCGATCATCCCGTACTGCTCGGCCATGCGGCGGATCCACTTGTCGCTCTTGATGCTCATCCCGTCCCTTCGAAAGACCCCAGGCAAAAGATTGCCGATTGTAGGGAGCACGCCACGCCAGTTGCCCTGAACCGGGGGTTGCCAAGCATGCCACGCGCGGCGCGATTGAAATAACATCGTCTCTGTCGCAACGCCGTCATCTTCCCGGAGTACTTCGATGCGCCGAGCCGTCGACCTGCTGAGCCAGTATGCGGAGTACCACCGCGACCGGCGCAACATCACCAGTCATTTCGTGGGCGTGCCGATGATCGTGTTCGCGGTCGGCGTGCTGCTGGCCCGACCGTCGTTCATGCTGGGCGGCCTGGCGCTTTCGCCGGCCTGGATCGTCTTTGCGCTCGCCGCGATCTGGTACCTGAGCCGCGGCAGTCTGCTGCTGGGGGTGGCCACCAGCGCCTGCGTCGGCGTGCTGCTGCTGCTGGCTCACCAGGTCGCGTACGGCAGCGTCGCCGGCTGGCTCGCCTGGGGCGTCGGGATGTTCGTGGTCGGCTGGGTGATCCAGTTCGTCGGCCACTGGTACGAAGGGCGCAAGCCGGCGTTCGTCGACGACATCGTCGGCCTGCTGGTCGGGCCGATGTTCATCGTCGCCGAAGGGTTGTTCATGATGGGCTGGAACAAGCCCTTGCTGGCCGAGATCGAGCGCCGCGCCGGCCCGACGGTGCTACGCGACCTGGCCCGTATTGCCTGACGGGGCGGCGCGCGCCGGCTCCGGCTGCGCCTCGAACCGCTCGAACCCGCAATAGCAGATGAAGTGCCGGTTCGTCGCGCGCCCGAACAGCGCGAGGCCGAGCCGGGTCGCGAGCTCGTGGCCCATTTGCGTGATGCCGCTGCGCGAGACGACGATGGGCACGCCCATCTGGGCCGACTTGATCACCATCTCGCTGGTCAGCCGGCCCGTCGTGTAGAAGGTCTTGTCGCGGCCGGCCATGTCGTGCAGCCACATCCAGCCGGCGATCGTGTCGATCGCGTTGTGGCGGCCGACGTCCTCGACGAACATCAGCAGCTCGTCCTGCCTGAACAACGCGCAGCCGTGCACCGAGCCTGCGGACTTGTAGGTGCTCTCCTGCACGCGCATCGCGTCGAGCAGACCGTAGAGCGTCTTCTGGCTGATGCGTGCGTCCGGGTCGTCGGCGCGCGGCAATGAGATCGCGTCGAGCTCGTGCATCAGGTCGCCGAACACCGTGCCCTGGCCGCAGCCGGTCGTCACGACGCGCTTCGCGGTCTTGCGGTCGAAGTCCTCGATGCCAGCGCGTGTTTTCACCGCCGCCGCGCCGACCTCCCAATCGACGGTGATGGACTCGATCTGCGAAACCGAGTCGACCAGCCGCTGGTTGCGCAAGTAGCCCAGCACGAGCAGCTCGGGTGCGGCGCCCAAGGTCATCAGCGTGACCAGCTCGCGCTTGTCGACGTACACCGTCAGCGCGCGCTCGGCGGGAATTGCGATGCGGCGGCGGGCGCCGAATTCGTCCAGCACCTCGACCTCGTGGGTCATCGTCGCGGCTGCCGCCGTCAGGCGCGGCAGCGGCGAGCGCGTCGTGGCGGTGTCAGCGGCGGAATCGGCGATCGTCATGCACACAGCATAAGGGTGACACCGCCCCTAGGCAGCGGCGCGGTCATCGCCTGCGGCGCGGCTGCCGCGCCGATTATTTCTTGGGCGCAGCCGCCGCCGGCGTCGTCGTGCTCGGCGGTGCGTTGGCGGTCTTCGCCGGCGAATGGGCGCCAGCCGCTTCGATCGGCGGCGCCGATGCGGCGGCAGGCGACACATAGGGCCCCGGGTCGGCGCAGGCGGGCGTGTCGACCGGCGTCGCAGCGGTCTTGCCGAGTTGCTTCGCCGTCGCCTGGTAGTTCGCCGCGGCCTTGTTCATCGCCTTGCAAAGCTGGAACGACGCGACCTTGTCGGTCCATGCGGTCTTCGCGGCGGCTTCGGCGGCCTTGGCCTTGGCTTCGTCGCTGAGCGGCGGCAGCTTCGCGAGCGCGGAGCAGGCCCACACAGCGCTCAGCGCACCGATGAACA
>DATEFR010000365.1:0-4040 GCA_035280545.1 Burkholderiaceae bacterium
CCGGCGAGCGCCTCGTCGGCCGCGTTGTCGATCACCTCCTGGATGATGTGCAGCGGGTTGTCGGTGCGCGTGTACATGCCCGGCCGCTGCTTGACGGGCTCCAGGCCCTTGAGCACGCGGATCGAGGCTTCGCCGTAGGCGCCGGCGTCCTTGCCGGCGTTCTGCTTGGTGGTTGCCATGGCGCGGGATTCTAGGCAGTGCGCGTACGGCGCTTTTTCGCCGCGGGATTGCCCGGTCCGCGCGGGCGATCGGCTAGAGTCGCCCGGATGACCGCCACTGCCAGCCCGTCACCCTCGCCCGCCAAGCTCTCGATGACCCAGGTGCTGCTGTGCGGCGCCGCGGTCGTGACCCTCTCGATGGGCATACGCCACGGCTTCGGGCTGTGGCTGCAGCCGATCACGCTGGAGCGCGGCTGGACGCGCGAGACCTTCGCGCTCGCGATCGCGGTGCAGAACCTGGTCTGGGGCGCGGCCGGGCCGTTCGCCGGCGCGCTCGCCGATCGCTACGGCGCGTTCCGCGTGCTGGTCATCGGCACGCTGTTCTATTCGGCCGGCCTGGTGCTGATGGCGCTGTCGACCTCGGGCCTCGCGTTCATGGGCAGCGCCGGCGTGCTGATCGGCATGGCGCAGGCCGGCACGACGTACGCGATCGTCTACGGCGTGATCGGCCGCAACGTCGCGCCCGAAAAACGCAGCTGGGCGATGGGGGTGGCCGCGGCCGCCGGCTCGTTCGGGCAGTTCCTGATGGTGCCGGTCGAGAACTGGCTGATCGGTGGCTTCGGCTGGCAGCAGGCGCTGTTCGTGCTGGGTTGCGCGGCGCTCGCGATCCTGCCGTTGGCGACCGGGTTGCGCGAGCCGGCTGCGACGGCTGGTGGGCACAGGGGCCCGCACCAGAGCATGGGCGCGGCATTGCGCGAGGCGTTCGGCTATCCGAGCTTCCAGCTGCTGATGGCGGGCTACTTCGTCTGCGGGTTCCAGGTCGTCTTCATCGGGGTGCACCTGCCGAGCTACCTGAAGGACCACGGACTCACGCCAGACGTCGCGACCACCGCGCTGGCGCTGGTCGGCCTGTTCAACGTCTTCGGCACCTACGCCGCCGGCACGCTGGGCGCGCGGCTGCCGAAGCGCTACATCCTGTCGAGCATCTACTTCCTGCGCGCGATCGTGATCGCGACCTTCGTGCTCGCGCCGCTGACGCCGATGAGCGTCTACCTGTTCGCCGCCGCGATCGGGTTCCTGTGGCTGTCGACGGTGCCGCCGACCAATGCCGTGATCGCGCAGATCTTCGGCGTGCAGTACCTGTCGATGCTGGGCGGCTTCGTGTTCCTGTCGCACCAGGTCGGGAGTTTTCTGGGCGCGTGGCTGGGCGGCAAGCTGTACGGCTCCACCGGCAGCTACGACATCGTCTGGTGGCTCGCGGTGGCGCTGGGCATCTTCGCCGGCATCGTGAACCTGCCGGTGCGCGAGACGGCAATCGAGCGCGGCGTGCGTCCCGAAACCGCCGCCGCGTGATCCGACGATGAGGCCGCGCCTGTCGATCCTCCGCGCGTCGGCCTGGATTGCCGCGTTCGCGCTGCTCGCGATCGTGTTTGCCGCGTACCTGCGGCCCGAGCTGGCCCTCACGCTCGCGACGCAACTCTGGAACTGCTTTTGAGCACTCTGCCTGCGCACGCTACCCTGGACGCATCGCCGTGGGTGCGGCGCTGGTCGCACCTGCTCGTGCCGGGTGCGCGCGTGCTCGACGTCGCGTGCGGATCGGGCCGGCATCTGCGCTGGTTCGCGCACCGCGGCGGCATCGTCACCGGCGTGGATCGCGATGCCGCGGCGCTCGCCGCCGCACGCGATTCGGATCCGGCACTGCGTGGCGCCGAACTGATCGAGGCCGACATCGAAGCCGGCCCGTGGCCGCTGCTGCAGCGGCGCTTCGATGCGGTGGTCGTCACGAACTATCTGTGGCGCAGCCTGCTGCCGACGATCGTCGACTCGGTCGATTCGGGCGGCGTGCTGATCTACGAAACCTTCGCGTCGGGAAACGAGCGCTTCGGCAAGCCGTCGAATCCGAACTTTCTGCTGCGGCCGGGTGAACTTCTGGCCGCGACGCAGGGTCTGCGCGTGGTCGCGTTCGAAGACGGCTTGGAGGGCGGCGGGCCGGGGGCTCCGGAACGCTGCCTGCAGCGCATCGTCGCAGTACGCGAGAAAACCCCGGCGGACGGCCCGGCGCTTTACCGCCTGTAGCGGCCAAAGCCGCCGCGGCGGGCGGCTAAAATCCCCGGATTCTGAGGACAACGCGCATGAACGCACTTGTAGGCAGCATCGTCGCGCTGGTCACGCCGATGCACGAGGACGGCAGCATCGACTACGCCGGCCTGCGCAAGCTGATCGACTGGCACATCGCCGAAGGCACCGCGTGCGTCGGCGTCGTCGGCACGACCGGCGAATCGCCGACCGTCACGGTCGACGAGCACTGCGAGGTGATCCGCGTCTCGGTCGAGCATGCGAAGGGCCGCATCCCGATCATGGCAGGCGCCGGCGGCAACTCGACCGCCGAGGCCATCGAGCTCGCGAAGTACGCACTGAAGGTCGGGGCCGACTGCACGCTGTCGGTCGTGCCCTACTACAACAAGCCGTCGCAGGAAGGCATCTACCAGCACTTCAAGGCGATCGCCGAAGCGGTCGACATTCCGATGGTGCTGTACAACGTGCCGGGCCGCACGGTCGCCGACATGAACGTCGAGACCACGCTGCGCCTTGCGAAGGTGCCGGGCATCGTCGGCATCAAGGAAGCGAGCGGCCAGATCGATCGCGCCGCGTGGCTGATCAAGCAGGCACCGAAAGGCTTCGCGGTCTACTCGGGCGACGACAGCACCGCGATCGCGCTGATGCTGCTCGGCGGGCATGGCAACGTCAGCGTCACCGCGAACGTCGCGCCGCGTCTGATGAGCCAGCTGTGCAAGGCCGCGCTCGCCGGCCAGGTGAAGGAAGCGACCGCGCTCCACCTGAAGCTGCTCGCGCTGCACAAGAATCTCTTCATCGAGCCGAGCCCCGCGCCGACCAAGTGGGCGATGGCCAAGCTCGGCCTGTGCGGCGCTGCGCTGCGCCTGCCGATCACGCCGCTGTCGGCCGCCGGCCAGGCCGTGGTCGAGCAGGCCTTGCGCGAAGCGGGCCTCGTTTGAGGCGCCTGCCCCGTGTCCCCGTTGCGGCGTGAATCGCGTCGCGACCGCTTCCCTTTGGAGATGCTTTTCGTGACCCGTCCCTTTTCTTTCACGGCCCCCGCGACCCTGCGCCTGGGCGCGCTGGCCGTCGCCACTGCGGCCGCGGTCGTGCTGGCAGGCTGCTCGTCGGTCAGCGATGCGCTGTCGGGCGACAAGATCGACTACCGCAGCGGCGGCAACAAGACGTCGGGCCTCGAGGTCCCGCCGGACCTGACCCAGCTCGCGAAGGATTCGCGCTACCAGCAGAGCGGCGGCACGGTCAGCGCCGCGGCGTTCCAGGCGGCGGCACCGGCGGGCGGCGCGTCCGCCGCCGCGCCCAGCGTGCCGAACGTCGCGCCCCAGGCCCTCGGCACGAACAGCATCGAGCGACAGGGCAACGAACGCTGGTTGCGCACCAGCCTCGCCCCCGATCAGCTGTGGCCGCAGCTGCAGGCGTTCTGGAAGGACCGCGGCTTCACGATCGTGCAGGACACGCCCACCGCCGGCGTGATGGAAACCGACTGGGCCGAGAACCGCGCGAAGCTGCCGCAGGATTTCATCCGCGCTTCGATCGGCAAGGTGTTCGACGGCCTGTATTCGACCGGCGAGCTCGACAAGTTCCGCACCCGCGTCGAGCGCGGCGCGAACGGCGGCAGCGAGGTCTACATCACCCACCGCGGCATGGTCGAGACGGTCACCGGCCAGAACAAGGAGTCGACGATCTGGCAACCGCGCCCGGCCGACCCGCAGCTCGAGGCCGAGATGCTGTCGCGCCTGATGATCAAGCTCGGCACGAAGGAAGAAGCGGCGAAGGTCCAGGCGGAGGCCGTGGCTGCGGTGCCGCTGCCGG
>DATEFR010000366.1:0-2368 GCA_035280545.1 Burkholderiaceae bacterium
TCCGCCTGCACGTGATCGTGCGCGAGACCGAGGACGAAGCCTGGCGCGCCGCGGCCGAGCTGGTCTCGCAGCTCGACGACGAGATCATCGCGACCGCGCAGAAGAAGTTCGCGCAGATGGACTCGGTCGGCCAGCGCCGCATGGCCGAGCTGAACCGGGGCAAGCTGAACAAAAGCAACGTGCGCGACGGGCTCGAGGTCGCGCCCAACCTGTGGGCCGGCGTCGGCCTGGTGCGCGGCGGCGCCGGCACCGCGCTGGTCGGCAACCCGCAGCAGGTCGCGCAGCGCATCGAGGAGTACGCGGCGCTCGGGCTCGAGTACTTCATCCTGTCGGGCTATCCGCATCTGGAGGAGGCGCACCGCTTCGCCGAGCTGGTGTTCCCGCTGCTGCCGCTGAACCTGCGCGAGCGCCTCGGCGGCCAATTCCTGACCGGGCCGTTCGGCGAGGTCGTCGCGAACCACTATCTGCCGCGCGGCAACGGTGCGCGCGCGGCGGCCTGAGAGCGCGAACGATGAATGCCCGCTCACCGAAGTCCACATCGCGATCCGATTCATCGTCTTCGTCCGGCCGCATCGTCGCGCGCTGGCGTGCGCGCTTGCTGCCGGCGCTGTTGCCGCTCGCCATCCTGCTGGCCTGGGAGCTCGCATCGCGCTTAGGCTGGCTGGCCAGCCGGGTGCTGCCCGAACCGTGGGCCGTCGTCCAGGCGTTCTGGACGCTCGCGCGCAGCGGCGAGATGTGGCAGCACGTCGCGACCAGCACCTGGCGCGCGCTCAGCGGCTTTGCGATCGGCGGCGGGCTCGCGCTGGTGCTGGGCCTTCTGACCGGCTCGCTGCGCAGCCTCGAGACGCTGCTCGATTCGACGCTGCAGATGCTGCGCAACATCCCGCCGCTCGCCCTGATCCCGCTCGTGATCCTGTGGTTCGGCATCGACGAGACGGCCAAGCTGTTCCTCGTGTCGCTGGGCGTGTTCTTCCCGGTCTACGTCAACACCTTCCACGGCATACGCTCGGTCGACAAGG
The DNA here is from genome assembly GCA_035280545.1 of Burkholderiaceae bacterium. Classification (GTDB taxonomy): domain Bacteria; phylum Pseudomonadota; class Gammaproteobacteria; order Burkholderiales; family Burkholderiaceae_C; genus DATCSE01. Next base: position 1,020 of record DATEFR010000366.1, read on the forward strand.
GCTTGATCGAGATGGCGCGCAGCTATGGGCTCTCGGGCTGGTCGCTGTACCGCCACGTGATCCTGCCCGGCGCGCTGCCCTCCATCCTGGTCGGCGTGCGCTTCTCGCTGGGCTTCATGTGGGTGATCCTGATCGTCGCCGAGACGATCTCGGCGCAGGCCGGCATCGGCTACATGACGATGAACGCGCGCGAGTTCCTGCAGACCGACGTGGTGCTGGTCGGCATCCTGCTGTACGCGCTGCTCGGCAAGCTCGCCGACCTGCTCTCGAAGGGGCTGGAGCGCTGGTGGTTGCGCTGGCACCCGGGGTATCAGCCGCACGCGAAGGTCGCATGAGGGTACGCAACATGACGTCCTACGAACTCGAGCTTGAAAGCGCCGCGCTCGGCGGCTTCTCGCCGTACGCGTCGCTCGCGCTGCAGGTCGCGGCCCGCGTGCCGGTGCAGGGTGTGCCGCGGCCGGCCGGCGGGGCGGCGATCCGCATCACCGGCCTGGCCAAGTCGTACGGCGAGCGCGCGGTGCTGCACGACGTGAACCTGCAGATCGCACCCGGCGAGTTCGTCGCGATCGTCGGCCGCAGCGGCTGCGGCAAGAGCACGCTGCTGCGGCTGATCGCCGGGCTGGAGCGCGCCGAGGCCGGCACGATCCACGTCGCCGAGCGCACGCGCGACGACAAGCTGGCGGCCGTCGCCGATGGCGATGTGCGCGTGATGTTCCAGGACGCGCGGCTGCTGCCGTGGAAACGCGTGCTCGACAACGTCGCGCTCGGGCTGGCTCCCGCGCAAGGCGACGTGCGCGAACGCGCTCGCGATGCGCTCGCGCAGGTCGGTCTCGCGGACCGCGCCGACGACTGGCCGGCGGTGCTGTCGGGCGGGCAGCGCCAGCGCGTCGCACTGGCCCGCGCGCTGGTGCATGCGCCCAGGCTGCTGCTGCTCGACGAGCCGCTGGGCGCGCTGGATGCGCTGACCCGCATCGAGATGCAGCGCCTGATCGAGAGCCTGTGGCAGCGCCATCGTTTCACCGCGCTGCTGGTCACGCACGATGTAGGCGAAGCCGTCGCGCTGGCCGACCGCGTGCTGCTGATCGAATCGCAGCGCATCGCGTTCGACGAACGCATCGCGCTCGCCCGGCCGCGCTCGCACGGCGATGCCGGCTTCGCGCGCCACGAGCAGCGCATTCTCGACCGCGTGCTGCAGCCGCCGCGGCCTGTACGGGTCAAGGAAGCATCGTCATGAGCGCCGCGCAGCCGTTCCGAAGGCCGGTGCGCGTGCTCATCGTGCCGGGGCTGCACGACAGCGGGCCGGCGCACTGGCAGAGCCAGTTGCAGCGCGGCTGCCGCGGGGCGTTGCG
>DATEFR010000367.1:0-3260 GCA_035280545.1 Burkholderiaceae bacterium
CGCGGCGGCGGCTTCGAGTTGGCGCACGATCTCGGCGCGCCGCTCGGCGAAGCTCGCGAGCACCGCGCCCTCGTCGCGCAGCTGCGCGGCATAACCGTCGGCATCGTGCAGCTCGATCGCCGCGGCTTTTGCCTCGAAGCGGTGACCCTGCGTCGTGCGGCCTGCCGCGAGGCCCAATGCCTGCACCGGCACGACCTCGCCGCCGTGCAACGCGACCAGCGCGTGGGCCGGGCGCACGAAGTTCACGCTGGTCCAGCCGTCGGCAAGCTGGTACTGCATCACCTTCGGGATCGGCAATTTCGTCAAGGTCTCGGCCAGCGCCTTCTGCAGCCCTTCGGCGAGGGTCGCGCCCGCCACGACACTGTCGTGGAACAGCGCCTCGGCCTTGCCGTCGGGCTGGCGCTTCAGCGTCGGCACGACAGACGCATCGAGTCCGAGCGCGGCCAGCTTCTTCGACAAGGCCGGCGTCGGCTGCCCGTTCGCGTCGAGCGCAACCGAGACCGGCATCAGCTTTTGCGAGATCGCGCGGTCGGCGGCGCGCGGCGCGACGCCTTCGACGTGCGCGGCGAGCCGCCGCGGCGACGCGAACGACGTGACCTTGGCCTGCGCATCCGCCAACCCGTCAGCCTTCAGGCGTTGGGCCAGCACGTCGGCAAACGCGTCGCCGAGTTTCTTCAGCGCCTTCGGCGGCAGCTCCTCGACGAACAGTTCGACGAGCAGGTTCTTCGTGCCGCCGCTCATACGGTCGCCGCCTTCTTCTCGATCGCGGCCTTCACCTCGTCGCCCCAGGCCTTGGGCGCCATCGGGAAGCCGAGCCGTGCGCGGCTTTCGAGATAACTCTGCGCGACGCTCTTCGCGAGGTTGCGGATGCGGCCGATGTAGGCGGCCCGCTCGGTCACGCTGATCGCGCCGCGCGCATCGAGCAGGTTGAAGGTGTGGCCGGCTTTCAGCAATTGTTCGTAGGCCGGCAACGCGAGCTGCTGTTCCATCAGGTATTTCGACTGCTTCTCGTAGGCACCGAACGCGGTCAGCAGGAACTCGACATCGCTGTGCTCGAAGTTGTAGGTGCTCTGCTCGACTTCGTTCTGGTGGTAGACGTCGCGGTAGGTGATGCCCGGTGCCCACTCGAGGTCGAAGATGCTCTCCTTGCCCTGGATGTACATCGCGAGCCGCTCGAGGCCGTAGGTGATCTCGCCGGTGATCGGCTTGCAGTCGATGCCGCCGACCTGCTGGAAGTACGTGAACTGCGTGACCTCCATGCCGTTGAGCCAGACCTCCCAGCCCAGGCCCCAGCAGCCCAGCGTCGGGTTCTCCCAGTCGTCCTCGACGAAGCGCACGTCGTTGCGCTTCAGGTCGAAGCCCAGCGCTTCGAGCGAGCCCAGGTACAGCTCGAGGATATTGGCCGGCGCCGGCTTCAGCACGACCTGGTACTGGTAGTAGTGCTGCAGCCGGTTCGGGTTCTCGCCATAACGGCCGTCCTTGGGGCGGCGGCTCGGCTGCACGTAGGCGGCCTTCCACGGCTCGGGGCCGATCGCGCGCAGGAAGGTCGCGGTGTGGCTGGTGCCGGCGCCGACTTCCATGTCGTAGGGCTGCAGCAGCGCGCAGCCTTGCGCGCCCCAGTAGTCCTGCAGCTTGAGGATGATTTGTTGAAAGCTGAGCATCGGCGTGTCGTCGAAGCGCGTGTGCATGAGAGGCCTCATGCACGGCGGGAAAGCTCGAATTCTAGGCGGCGTCTAGGCAGCGTCTAGGCAGCGGACCGCGCGCGCAGCCGCGCCAGCAGCGCCACGGCCAACGCCCCCGCCGCCCACAGCGGCCACAGCCCGAACCGCGAGGCCCACCAGGCGAACGGCGTCAACCCGCTGCGCCCCTGGACCTCGGCATTCAGCACGCCCTGCGTGAACGGCGCGAGCGACGCGGTCACGCGCCCGGCGGCGTCGATCACGACGGTGGCGCCGGTGTTCGTCGCGCGCAGCATCGGCAGCTGGAACTCGAGTGCGCGCATGCGCGAGATCTGCAAATGCTGGGCGACCGCGATCGTGTCGCCGAACCAGCCGATGTTGCTCAGGTTCGCGAAGACCGTCGGCGCGCTCGCGGCATCGGCAAAGCGCGCGGCCAGCTCCTCGCCGAACAGGTCTTCGTAGCAGATGTTCGCGGCGATGCGCTGGGCCCCGACCGCAAAAGGCGCCGGGGCCAGCGGCCCGCGGTTGAAGTCGCCCAGCGGGATGTTCATCATCTCGGTGAACCAGCGAAAGCCGGTCGGAATGAACTCGCCGAACGGCACCAGGTGGTGCTTGTCGTAGCGGTAGTAGCCGTCCGGCAGCGCGGCCGTCGCGGCGCTGATCCCGGCCGCGGAATTGGTGTAACCCTGCTGCGGGTCGCCCAGCGGCAGGCCGATCAGCGCCGCCTGCGGACCATCGCGGAAGTGGTGCAGCAGCCGGTTCCAATAGTCCGCATCGACTTGATCGGGCAACAGCGGGATCACCGTCTCCGGCCCGACGACCAGCTCGCCGCGCGCCTCCAGAAGCTGCGCGCTGGTCCAGGCCAGCGCCTCGGGCATGTGCTCGACGGCGAACTTCTCGTCCTGCGCGACGTTGCCTTGCAACAAGGTCACGCTGAGTCGGCCGTGGTCCTGCGTGTAGCGGCCGGGCCCGGTCAGTGCCGCGGCGATCGTCAGCACCGCGGCGGACACGCCGGCGAGCGCCAACGGATACCGCCCGGCCCGCGCCGCGAACGCGAGCCACGCCGCGAGCCACGCCGTCAGCGCGCCCAGCCCGTAGACACCGATCCACGGCGCGAACACGGCGAGCGGCGAATCGACCTGCGCGTACCCGCTCGCGACCCATGGAAAGCCGGTGAAGATGACGCCGCGCGCGAGCTCCGCGAGCAGCCACAGCGCCGCGAACAGCACGCCATCGCGCAGCGCGGCGCCGCAGCGCCAGCGCGCGAAGCCCGCCATCGCCGCGGCCAGGTACAGCGACAGCAAGCCGCTCAGCAGCGCGACCGCCAACGCCGCCAGCCAGGCCGGCAGGCCGCCATAACGGTGCATGCTGATGAACAGCCACCACGTGCCCGCCGCCAGCCAGGCGCTGCCGAACAGCCAGCCCAGCCCGGCTGCGCGCCGCGGCGACGCCGCGTCGACGCGCCACGCGAACAGCGCGATCACCAGCAGCTGCAGCGGCCACACGCTCGTGGCGACGAACGGCAGACTGTGCAGCGCGCCGAGTGCCGCGACGAACAGCCACTCGAGCCCGCGCGGCCAG
>DATEFR010000368.1:0-2561 GCA_035280545.1 Burkholderiaceae bacterium
TCGTCGTCAGTTCCTCGGCTCCGACGGCGCGCTGGCCGGCGGCGCCAGCGGCACCGAGGGCGGCACCGGCTGCGAGGCCGAACCGGATGGCGGCGCCGGCAACGGCAGCACCGGTGCGGGCTGCATCGGTTGCGCCGGCAACGTCGTCGCGGCGATCGCCGGCGTCACGAGCCGCGGCGTCAGCAGGTAGAAGCGCTCCTGCTTCGCGAGCTTCTTCTGGTCGTACTTGAAGAGATTCCCGACCACCGGGATGTTGGAGAGCACCGGCACGCCCGAGGTCGCATTGGTCTTCTGCTCGGAGCTGTAGCCGGCGATCAGGAGGCTCGTGCCTTCGTCGATCAGCGCCTGCGTGTTGACGGTGCGATGCAGCACCACCGGGATCTGGTCGACCGACTGATTCGCGCTGATGTCGCCGTCCTCGATGTTGATCGACATCATCACGCCGCGCCCGGCCGACTCGTCGACGATCAGCGGCGTCACGCGCACCGAGGTGCCGGTCGTGACCTTGAACAGGCTCGCGTCCTGGAAGCCGTTGACGCGCACGTAGAAGTCGCTCAAGTTCTCGAGGCTGGCTTCGTTGTTGTCCAAGGTCAGCACCTTGGGCCGCGCGACCAGGTTGGCGTCGCCCTTCTGCGCGAGCGCGCTGACCCGCGCGAGCAGGTAGTTGCGCAGCGTGCCGCCGATCGAGGCGGTCAGCACGCCGCCGACCGGCGTGATGATGTCGCCGTTCGCGTTCGTGTTGCCGACGCCGCCGATCTGCCCGCCCTCGGTCGTCGTGTTGAACGTGATCGGCGAGTTGTTGCCGTTGCCGGTCTGGAAGTCGGCATGCGGCGTGTGCGCGCGCCAGTCGACGCCCAGGCTGTCGAGCGAGTCGGTGGAGATGTCCATGATGGTCACCTCGATCTCGACCAGCCGCGGCCGCGAGTCCATCGAGGCGATCAGCCGCTCGTACTGCGCCATGCGCGCCGGGTTGTCGCGCACCAGCACCGCGTTGAGCCGGGTGTCGGCCTGGAACTGCGGCAGCTCGTCCGGGCCCGCGGAGGCGAACGACGCAAAGGCATCGCCGCTGTCGCCACCCTCGGCGGCCCCCACGCCGGGCAGGTCGACCTTGGGCGCGTTGACGCTGTCGCCGGTCGCGAGCTTCATCTGCCGGTCCGCGCCGACGCCATAGGTGGTGTTGCGCCGGCCGCTGCCGACACCGCCGAAGCTCGAGCCGCCGCGGTTCGCGTTGCGTCCGTACAGGTTGCGCAGCACGTTCGCGACACCCGGGATCGCCACCTCCTTGCCGGACCGCGTGATCTTGAAGTCGGCGGCCCACGCGTACTTCAGCGGGAACAGCCGGATCTCCGCCGTGTCGTTCTGCGCGTTCTTGCGATCGACCAGCCGCACCGCCTCGCGCACCAGCTCGACATAGCGGCGCGGCCCGGTGACGCGCGCGGTGCCTTCGCGGCCGCTGATCAGGAGCGGGAAGCGCTTGTCGTAGATGCGCAGCTGCATCAGCGTCTGGATCAGCCAGTCGGCCCGGCCGGGCCCCGTGCCTATGGACATCACCTCGCTGCGCGTCTCGGTCGACGGGTCGATGTACAGCAGCGAGCCGTCGAAGTACCAGGTCAGCGAATACGTCGCGCACAGGTTGTCGAGGATCGCCAGCGGCGCGGCGTTGAACTTGCCGCTGATCGTGCCCTGGATCTTGGGGTCGACGACCGCGGTCGTGCCCTGCGAGGCGGCCAGCTCGCGCAGCAGGTCGGGCAGCGGCTTCTCGCTCGCGACGATCTGGAACGGGCGCCCGCGCCACGGCAGCTCGGCGGCACCGGCCGCGTGGGCGAACAGCAGCAGGAAGGCCAGCATGATCAGCGTCCCGAACGAGCCCTGCGTCGCCGAACTATTCGCCACGCGGCGGCCGGTCATGACAGCTGCGCGACGATCTGCATCGCGCGCTCGGCAAACTGCAACACGTCGCGGGCCAGCCAGGCCGACGCGAACACGATGGTCAGCATCACCGCGATCAGGCGGATCGACTGGCCGATGCTCTGGTCCTGGATCTGCGTCACCGCCTGCACGACCGAGACCAGCAGCGCCGAAACCGTCGCGACCAGCACGACCGGCAGCGTGACCCAGAAGACCAGCAGCAGGCCATCGCGCGTGATGTCGAGTACGTTCTGCGGCGTCATCGTGGTGTCGGGATGGGAGCGTCGTCGTCATGCGAGTTGAGGGTCGGTGACCCAGCCGACCGGCTGCAGCGCGACATCGGCATCGATTTCCTGGTACGACAGCACCGGCAGGTCGGGTGCGATCGGCTCGATCAGCGTCTTGACGTAGCGCCGCACGTCGGACGACACGATCGCGACCGACGGCGTCGCCGCACCGCCGAGGATGCGCCGCACCTGCTCGCGCACGTCCTGCGCGACGGCCGGGTTCAGGAGCAGCAGGTTGCCGCGCGCCGAGCGCTCGACCGACTGCTGCACGCGCTCGAGCAGGCTGGACTCGAACAGGATCGCATCGAGCCTGCGCGTCGCATCGGTATGGCGGCTCGTGATGTAGCGGCCGAGGTCGATGCGCAC
>DATEFR010000369.1:0-4297 GCA_035280545.1 Burkholderiaceae bacterium
GGCAGGCGCAGCAGTTTGGTCTGCTCGATCTGCCACAGCACGTTGTAGGTGCCGTAGCTGGTCTTGGGCTCCGGCTCGAAGAAGGTGTAGACGGCCGACAACCCATCGTTCAGCACATCGAGGATGGACACCATCTTCAGCGTGCCGGGACTTTTGCCGTCGGCGCTGGGCTCGCGGAACTCGACCAGCCGCGAGTTGACGCGGCTTTGCAGCAGGAACTGGGTGTACTGGTCGATGCTGTCGTGATCCATGCCGCCGCCCAGGTGCCGGCCGGCCTGGTAGCGCAGGTAGAGCTGGTAGTGCTCGGGCACGAAGCACAGCCGCAGCACGCGCGCTTCGAGATTGCCGTGCTGCTTGAACGCGCGGCGCTGGCTGCGCGTCGCGGCGAAGGTCGCGACCGGCACGCGCAGCGGCAGGCAGGCGCGGCAACCGTCGCAGTACGGGCGATAGGTGAACATGCCACTGCGCCGGAAGCCGTTGGCGACCAGTCCCGAATAGGCATCGGCATGGATCAGGTGGCTGGGCGTCGCGACTTGCGAACGCGCCATGCGCCCCTCGATGTAGCTGCACGGGTAGGGCGCGGTTGCGTAGAACTGCAGCGAAGCGAGCGGAAGTTCCTTGGGATGCGTCACTGGCCGTTGTCCTTGCGCTCCGGATCGGATGAACTTCCGATGCCGAGATGACGCCACATAGGCAAATCATAGGCCCAATCGACGATGGGCAACTCCCTCAGGCATGGGATCAGCCGCGCCTCGAACTCGGTGCGGCGGATTTCCTTCGCACCCAGCGACGCGAGGTGCCGGGTGTGCTGCTGGCAGTCGATCATCGTGATGCCGCGCTCGCGGCAGAAGCAGACCAGCGCCGCGAGCGCGATCTTCGATGCATCGGTGCGGTGCGAGAACATCGACTCGCCGAAGAACATGCGCCCGAGGCTGACGCCGTACAGCCCGCCGGCGAGCTCGCCGTCGACCCAGGTCTCGAAGCTGTGCACCTTGCCGAGTTGGTGCCAGTGCGTGTAGGCCTGCACCATTTCGGGCACGATCCAGGTGCCGTCCTGGCCCTCGCGCGGCGTCGCCGCACAGGCTTCGATCACCCGACGGAAAGCGCGGTCTATGCGCACCGCGCAGTTCGGGTCGCGGACGAAATGTTGCAAGGTCTTGCGCAGCGAGCGCGAGAGCTTGAAGTCGCCGACCATCAGCACCATGCGCGGATCGGGCGACCACCACAGCACCGGCTGGCCCAGGCTGTACCACGGGAACACGCCCTTGCCGTAGGCTTCGGTCAGCCGCTCCGGCGTCAGCTCGCCGCCGGCGGCCAGCAGGCCGGGCGCATCGGTCGCGAGTGTCAGCGCGTGCCGCGTGTCGGGCAAGCGGTCGGCTGCGTTCCTCAACCAGTGGATCACGGCTCGCGTCGGGCGGATGGGGCTTCGTTGCCACCATCATAGGTCGCCGCGCCGACGCTGTCGCGAGCGTATCCCGGCAATGAAGGGGTCGCGTTATTGCATGAACCAGCCGTGGCTGACGACCAGCGACTGCCCGGTCAGCGCGTTGCTCGGGAAGCTCGCGAACAGCAGCGCGACCTCGGCCACGTCCTGCACGGTCGTGAACTCGCCGTCGACCGTCTCCTTCAGCATCACCTTCTTGATGACGTCCTCTTCGCTGATGTTCAGCGCCTTGGCCTGCTCGGGGATCTGCTTGTCCACGAGCGGCGTGCGCACGAAGCCGGGGCAGATCACGTTGGCGCGTATGCCGTACTTGCCGCCTTCCTTCGAGACCGTCTTGCACAGCCCGATCAGCCCGTGCTTCGCGGTCACATAGGCCGACTTCAGCACCGACGCCTCCTTCGAGTGCACCGAGCCCATGTAGATGATGCTGCCGCCGCGCCCCGACTTCTGCATGTGCGGCAGGCAGGCCTTGGTGGTCAGAAACGCGCCGTCGAGGTGGATGGCGAGCATCTTCTTCCAATCGGCGAACGGGAACTCTTCGGTCGGATGGACGATCTGGATGCCGGCGTTGCTGACCAGCACGTCGACGCCGCCCCAGGCCGCGACCACCTCGGCGACCGCGGCGTCGACCTGCTCCTCGCTGGTCACGTCCATCGCGACGGCCATTGCGGTGCCGCCCTTGGCCTTCAGCTCGTCGGCAGCAGCTTGCGCCGCGGCCTTGTTCAGGTCGGCGATCACGACCTTGCCGCCTTCGGCCGCGTAAGCGACGGCGATTTCCTTGCCGATGCCGCTTGCGGCGCCGGTGACGATGCAGACCTTGTCCTGGAGTTTCTTCATGGCGAGACCTTCCCTTGTTTGGATCGAGATGGAGACGAGGCGTAGTGTGCCCGCGGGCTGCGAGCCCGCGCGCGGGCGGGCTTTGTCGCGGGTGCGGGTGCGGGTGTTTTCGTTGGCTGCGCGGGCGTGGCCAGCGTCAGGTCGAACACGTGCACGCCGGTCGTGTTGCGCGGCCGGGCGATCCAGCGCGGATCGTGCAGCGTGCGGGTCATGTCGGCATGGCCGCTGACCCAGTGCTCCTGCATCGACAGGCGCGAGAACTCGTAGTCCTTGGACTGGCTCTCGTAGTGTTTGCTGCGGTAGATCAGGTGCACGACCTCGACCGCCGATTCGCAGTGCGGCCGCGCCAGCAGCCGTGCGTCCGGGTCGTCGCGCAGCGCGGCAGGCAGCTTCGCGATCAGCCGCCGCGCGGCCTGCGAGAGGCGCTGCCGATCGAGCTCGTTGCGCGTGTTCAGTCGCGTGCGGCTCGAATAGCGTATGTCCTTCTCGCGCTCGGTGACATCGGCGAGGTTGCGCGGCAGCTCGCCGAGCGCCGAGAACAGGTCGACCTGGAACACGACGCGCGGCTTCGTGCCCGGCTGGTCGAGCACGTACTGCAGCGGCGTGTTCGAAACCAGGCCCCCGTCCCAGTAATGCTCGCCGTCGATCTCGATAGGCGCGAAGCCCGGCGGCAGCGCGCCGCTGGCCATGATGTGGCGCACGTCCAGCCGCTGTTTCGCGGTGTCGAAATACGCGAAGTTGCCGTTGCGCACGTTGACCGCGCCGACCGACAGCCGCACCTCGCCGGCGTTCAGCCGGTCGAAGTCGATCAGCCGCGCCAGCGTGTCGCGCAGCGGCGTGGTGTCGTAGTAGCTGATCGCGGCGGCCGTGCCGGCGGGCTGGAACGGCGCCGGCGGCACGCGCGGCGTGAAGAAGCCGGGCACGCCGAACAGCATCGCCTGCGTCGCGCTCGATTCGTTCAGGAAGTCTCGTCCTGTGCCATTGCCGAACGCGAGCGGCGTCGAGACCGAGGACGACGAGACGAGCTGCCAGAACTCGCGTAGCCGCTCGACGCGCTGCTTCGGCGGGTTGCCGGCAATCAGCGCCGCGTTGATCGCGCCGATCGAAATGCCGGCGAGCCAGCTCGGCTCGCGGTAGACCTTGCTCAGCGCCTCGAACACGCCGGCCTGGTACGCGCCGAGCGCGCCGCCGCCTTGCAGCACGAGGATGGTCTCTTGATGGGGAGCGTCGTCGGAGGGCGTGCGCTGCGTCGGCATGGTGATGGCGAGCTCCGGGGCTAACGGGTACTGCGGTGTCGCGACGAGCTCACAGCCCCGCCGCTGACAGCTCCGCGCGGGTCGGCAGGCCTTCGGTGTCGCCGCGCACCTGCACCGCGCGGGCACCGATCCATGCGCCGCGCTTCACCGCATCGGCAACGCTGCGACCTTCGAGCAGCGCGCTGACCACGCCGACCGCGAAGCCGTCGCCGGCGCCGACGGTGTCGACGACCTTCTGGACCGGGAAGCCGGCGACGTGCCCGCGCCCCGCGGTGTCGCTGTCGAAGTACGCACCCTCGGGTCCGAGCTTGACGACGACCAGCTTCGCGCCGAGCCGGCGATAGTGCGCGGCGACGCCTTCGGGGTTGAGTTCGCCGGTCAGCAGCCGGCCTTCTTCGAGGCCGGGCAGCACCCAGTCGGCCTGCGCCGCGAGGCGGTTGATCTGCGTGCGCATCTCCTCGGCCGACGACCACAGCGTAGGCCGCAGGTTCGGATCGAACGAGACCGTGCGGCCGGCTTCGCGCATCACCGCGATGCTGCGGTGGGCCGCGGCCAGCGTGCTGGCCGACAGCGCCGGAAACACGCCGGTGGCATGCAGATGACGAGCCGAGCGCAGCCAGCCGGCATCGACATCGTCCGGCCCCATGAGGCTCGCGGCCGAGCCGCGGCGGTGATACTCGATCGGCGGGTCGCTGCCGTCCTCGACGCTGCCCTTGAACATGAAGCCGGTGCGCTGTGCCGCGTCGCAGACGACCTGGTC
>DATEFR010000370.1:0-5368 GCA_035280545.1 Burkholderiaceae bacterium
TATTCCTCGACGATCGCGACTTTGGCGCTATAGCCCGCGGCCATGCGCGCCGCGCGCACGCCGCCGCTGCCGGCGCCGATGACGAAGAGATCGAACGGATCGGAGGACATGGCGCGAGGCTCCTGGTGCGGCGGCAGTGACTAGTCGTGGCGGTACGACCGTCTTGGTCGCGGCACTGTACGCGGCCTGACATTCGGACGCCGGCGCAGGGTCGTGCCGAGGTTTGGTCTAATCGCCGCTTCCGATTTCTTCCGCGAACACTCTTCCGCGAACACGCCGATGGCACTGAAGGCCACGATACACAAAGCCACGCTGCAGATCGCCGACATGGACCGCCAGGTCTACGTCGACCACGCGGTGACGATCGCCCGCCACCCGTCGGAGACCGACGAGCGCATGATGGTGCGCCTGCTCGCGCTCGCGCTGAACCTGCCAGCCGACGATGCGCGCGGCACGCTGGAGCTCGCCAAGGACCTGTGGGACGTGGACGAGCCGGCGCTGTGGCAGCGCGACCTGACCGACCAGATCGTGCAGTGGATCGACATCGGCCAGCCCGACGAGCGCCGCCTGCTGCGCGCGAGCGGCCGCGCCGAGCGCGTCGTCGTCTACAGCTATGCGGCGAGCACGCCGATCTGGTGGAGCGGCATCGCGACGAAGACCACGCGCGCCGCCAACCTCGAGGTCTGGCAGATCGCGCCCGAGCAGAGCCAGGCGCTGGCCGCCTTCGCGCAGCGCGGCATGCAGCTGCAGCTCAGCGTTCAGGACGGCAGCGCGTGGTTGTCCGACGGCGAGCGCTCGCTGGAAATCACGCCGCAGCGGCTGAACGCCGGTCGAACCGATCGAGGTTCATGACCTTGCTCCACGCGGCGACGAAGTCGCGCACGAACGCCGCCTGTGCGTCGCTGCTCGCGTAGACCTCGGCGAGCGAGCGCAGCTGCGAGTTCGAGCCGAAGATCAGGTCGGCGACGGTCCCCGTCCAGCGGAGCTCGCCCGTCGCCCGATCGCGGCCCTCGAGCACGCCGGCATCCGCTGAGGAGCGCTGCCACTTGGTCCGCATGTCCAGCAGGTTGACGAAGAAGTCGTTGCTCAGCGTCTCGGGCCGCTTCGTGAAAACCCCGTGCTGCGACTTCCCGGCGTTCGCCCCCAGCACGCGCAAGCCACCGACCAGCACCGTCATCTCGGGTGCCGACAAGGTCAGCAGGTGCGCCTTGTCGACCAGCAGGTCCGCCGCACCGGCGCTGTCGATTCCGGCGCGCAGGTAGTTGCGGAAGCCATCGGCCTTGGGCTCCAGCGGGGCGAACGACGCCACATCGGTCTGCTCCTGCGTCGCATCGGCGCGGCCTGGCGTGAACGGCACGGTGACGTCCTGGCCGGCCTTCTTCGCGGCGGCTTCGACGGCCGCGCCGCCCGCCAGCACGATCAGGTCGGCCAACGTGACCTTCTTCTTGCCGCCGGGCTGTGCGGCGTTGAACGCCTTCTGGATCGCTTCCAGCTTGCCCAGCACCTTGGACAGCTCGGCCGGCTGGTTGACCTCCCACTCCTTCTGCGGCGCGAGGCGGATGCGCGCGCCGTTGGCGCCGCCGCGCTTGTCGCCGCCGCGGAAGGTCGAGGCCGACGCCCACGCGGTCGAGACGAGCTGCGAGATCGTCAGGCCCGAGGCCAGCACCTGGGCCTTCAGCGTGGCGATGTCCTGCGCGTCGACCAGCGGGTGGTCGACCGCGGGGAGCGGATCCTGCCAGATCAGCTCTTCCTTCGGCACGAGCTTGCCGAGGTAGCGGGCGCGCGGGCCCATGTCCCGGTGCGTCAGCTTGAACCAGGCGCGCGCGAAGGCATCGGCGAGTTGATCCGGGTTCTGCAGGAAGCGGCGCGAGATCTTCTCGTAGGCCGGGTCGTAGCGCAGCGACAGGTCGGTCGTCAGCATCGTCGGGGCGCGGCGCTTGTTCGGATCGTGGGCATCGGGGATGGTGCCGGCACCGGCGCCGCCTTTGGCCACCCACTGGTGCGCGCCGGCCGGGCTCTTCGTCAGCTCCCATTCGTAGCCGAACAGGTTCTCGAAGAAGTTGTTGCTCCACTTCGTCGGCGTGGTGGTCCAGGTGACTTCCAGGCCGCTGGTGATCGCGTCGCCGCCCTTGCCGCTGCCGAACTTGCTGATCCAGCCCAGGCCCTGCTCCTCGATGCCGGCCGCCTCGGGCTCGACGCCGACCAGCGCCTCGGCACCCGCGCCATGGGTCTTGCCGAAGGTGTGGCCGCCGGCGATCAGCGCGACCGTCTCCTCGTCGTTCATCGCCATGCGCGCGAAGGTCTCGCGGATGTCACGCGCCGCCGCGAGCGGGTCGGGGTTGCCGTTCGGCCCCTGCGGGTTCACGTAGATCAGGCCCATCTGCACGGCGCCATACGGATGGGCGAGCTGACGCTCGCCGCTGTAGCGCTCGTCGCCCAGCCACTTGCTTTCGGTGCCCCAGTCGATCTCGGCCTCGGGTTCCCAGATGTCCGGGCGCCCGCCGGCGAAGCCGAAGGTCTTGAACCCCATCGATTCGAGCGCGACGTTGCCGGCGAGGATCATCAGGTCGGCCCACGACAGCTTGCGGCCGTACTTCTGCTTGATCGGCCAGAGCAGGCGGCGGGCCTTGTCGAGGTTGCCGTTGTCGGGCCAGCTGTTCAGCGGCGCGAAGCGCTGCGAGCCGTTGCCGCCGCCGCCGCGGCCATCGGCCACGCGGTAGGTGCCCGCCGAGTGCCAGGCCATGCGGACGAAGAGCGGGCCGTAGTGGCCGAAGTCGGCGGGCCACCAGTCCTGCGAGTCGGTCATCAGCGCATGCAGGTCCCGGACCACGGCATCGAGGTCCAGGGTCTTGAACGCCTCGCCGTAGTCGAACGCCTGGCCCATCGGATTGGACCGCGGGGAATGCTGGTGAAGAACGGCGACGTTCAGCGCGTTGGGCCACCAGTCGCGGTTGCTCCGAGCTCGCGACGGTGTGGCGTTCTGGCTGGCGTCACCCGAGAACGGGCACTTGGCTTCATCTGACATAGGAATCTCCTCAAGCATTCATACAGTCTAGAAGCGGCAAGCGGATCGATCAAAAACATCGTGCCAATGGCCGCGATAGGAGATCGACACACGAATTCTGGAGTCACCGCACAATCGGCGGGCCTGCCCAAAGACCGATCGCCCGTTCATGCCTTCGACACCGTTGCAGCCCCCACGAATCCGCCGGCGCGATCTGCTCGCCCTCGCGCCGCTCGCCCTTGCCCCACTCCCCGCCATGTCGCAAACCTCGCCCTCCACCTCGTCATCTCCCGTGGCCGCAGTCGACACGACGCCGGACCCGTTGCTCTGGCTGGAAGACGTGCAAGGCGAACGCGCGCTCGCCTGGGTGCGCGAGCAGAACGCACGCTCGCAGGCACTGCTGCAGGCGCGGCCCGAATACGCGACGACGCGCGCGCGACTGCTGAAGATCCTCAACGCGAAGGACCGCATCCCGCAGATCACGCGCCGCGGCGACCACCTGTACAACCTCTGGCAGGACGAAGAGCACAAGCGCGGCCTGTGGCGCCGCACGACGCTGGCCGAATACCGCAAGCCGCAGCCCGCCTGGGAAACCGTGCTGGACCTCGACGCGCTGGCCGCGGCCGAAGGCGAAAGCTGGGTCTGGGGCGGCGCGCGCGCCTATGCGGGCGATCCGTCGCGCTGCCTGGTGTTCCTCTCGCGCGGCGGTGCCGATGCGCAGGTCGTGCGCGAGTTCGACACGCGCGCGAAGGCGTTCGTACAGGGCGGCTTCGCACTGCCCGAAGCGAAGTCGCGCGTCGACTGGGCCGACCGCGACACGCTGCTGGTCGCGACCGACTTCGGCCCCGGCTCGCTGAGCGACGCCGGCTACCCGCTGGTCTTCAAGCGCTGGAAGCGCGGCACGCCGCTGGCCGATGCGGTCACCGTGTTCCAGGCGCAGGCGAGCGACGTCGGCGCGTGGGTCGACGTCGACCACACGCCGGGGCACGAGCGCACGATCTTCTCGCGCTGGATCGACTTCTTCCACCAGCAATACCTGATCGCGCGCGACGGTGCGCTGGTCGCGATCGACGCGCCGCTCGATGCGCAGATCTCGTTCTGGAACCACGCCGGCCAGCGCGCCGACACGCTGCTGATCGAGCTGCGCAGCGACCTCGCGATCGGTCCGCAGCGCTTTCGCGCCGGCTCGCTGCTCGCCGCCGATGCGGCCGCCTACCTGAACGGCGAGCGCACGCTGACCCCGCTGTTCGAGCCCACGGCCACGCGCTCGCTCGCCGGTTCGACGGCGACCCGCGAGCACCTGGTGCTCAACGTGCTCGACAACGTCGCGAGCCGACTCGAGGAATGGCACCGCCGCGTCGATGCCGATGGCCGCGTGCAGTTCGAGAAGCGCAGCGTCACCGCGCCCTTCCCCGGCACGCTGCAGGCCACGAGCCTGGCCGACACCATGCTGCGCGACGATGCGCTGGCCGAGAGTTACCTGCTGCAGCACACCGGCTTCCTGACGCCCGGCACGCTGGCGCTCGCGCGCACCGGCACCGATGCACGCGAGACGCTGAAGACCTTGCCGGCGATGTTCGAGGCCAAGGGCATGCGGGTCGAGCAGTTCTTCGTCGCGAGCCGCGACGGCACGCGCGTGCCGTACTTCGTCGTCTGGCCGAACGGCGTCGACGCGACCCGGCCGGCCGATGGCAGCACGCCGACGCTGCTGTACGGGTACGGCGGCTTCGAGGTCTCGCTGCAGCCGTGGTACTCGGCGATGTACGGCAGCGCCTGGCTGGAGCGCGGCGGCGCGCTGGTCGTCGCCAACATCCGCGGCGGCGGCGAGTTCGGACCGGACTGGCACAAGGCCGCGATCCGCGAGCGCAAGCAGCGCAGTTATGACGACTTCATCGCCGTTGCCGAAGACCTGATCGCGCGCAAGATCACCTCGCCGCGCCACCTCGGCATCGAAGGCGGCAGCAACGGCGGGCTGCTGATGGGCGCGATGCTGACGCAGCGCCCCGAACTGTTCGGCGCGATCGTCTGCCAGGTACCGCTGCTGGACATGAAGCGCTACCACAAGCTGCTCGCCGGCGCCTCGTGGATGGCCGAGTACGGCGACCCGGACAAGCCCGAGGACTGGGCCTTCATCTCGAAGTACAGCCCGTACCAGAACCTGAAGCCGAACACCCGGTACCCGCGCGTGCTGTTCACGACCTCGACCCGCGACGACCGTGTCCACCCCGGCCACGCCCGCAAGATGGCCGCGCGCATGCTCTCGCAGGGCCACGACGTGCTGTACCACGAGAACATCGAGGGCGGCCACGGCGGCGCGGCGGACAACGAGCAGAAGGCGCACGTGCAGGCGCTGGAGGCGAGTTA
>DATEFR010000371.1:0-3825 GCA_035280545.1 Burkholderiaceae bacterium
GCCTGCGACCGGCCGGCGCGCTCGACGTTCATCGCCGGCCAGCTCGCAATCGTGCGCAGCGCGACGGTCTCGCGCCGCAGCCGGTCGCAGGCCGACGACAGCACGCCCGCTGTGACCAGGCCCTCTTCCGACGGGCAGCGGATCGCCCGGTAGGCCGCGGTGCCGGCGATCTCGGACAGCGGCGTCGGGCGCGGGCCGTCGATCGCCAGCGTCCACAGCAGCGGCTGCAGCTCGCGATAGTGGCCGGCCTGCGCGGGGTCGACGGTCGGCGCAAGCAGCCACGGCCCTGGCGTGCGCACGCCGGCCGGCTCGGCCTCGAGCACGCGCAGGTCGCTCAGGCCGACGACCGAGCGCTCGCGTGCCGTGTCGTGCAGCGAGATCGGCGCGTGGTACATCATCTGCGCCGGGAAGAGCGTCACCGGCCAGACCAGCCCGTCGTGCTGAAGCACCAGCAGCGCGGCCTGGCGGTGTCGCATGCAGGCGGCGACGACCTCGAGCGCGTCGTTGCTCGACGGGTCGGCGTCTAGCCGCCGCAGGTCGGCGAGCAGCGTGCTCGGCAGCACCGTCGCGCTGGTCACGCTGCTGAGCCGGTCGAAGCCGCTGGTGCCGGTGGTCTGGCGGACGCGGTCGTATTCGCTGACGCGCCAGAGCGTGGAATCTTCGAAATCTCGCACGTGGCGGATGCTGCATCGCGGCTCCGGCCCGATGTACCAGGATGTACACAAGCGCTGCGCTGCGATCGGCCCTGCATGCGCTCTGCGCCAGCGTGCCGGGGCGAGCGATGGAAACAAGTCTTTACGCTTCGGTGGCCCCGAAGCGCGCGCGACTCAAGCGCGCGGCGGCAGCACGAACGACAGCGGCGCGCCCCGCAGCCGCCGGCGGATCGCGCGGTAGATCCGGCTGCGGTCGGCGAGCCGCAGGCCGCGCGAGCGCAATGCGACCCGAAACGCGAGCACGAAGCTGACGCCCAGGTTCAGCGCCGCGGTCAGCGGGATCGCCGCGACGCACCACCAGAACGCGCTCTCGCGCAACACCGCGGTCCCTTCGGCGCCCAGCGCCGCGGCGATCTGCCCGGTCGACAAGGTCACGTGGCGCACCTCGATCGGCAGCGCGAAGAACGAAGCGACTGCCGGCACCAGCCCCAGCATCAACCCGAGCGAGATGTTCGATGCGAAGCCCGAGACATGCGTGCGCCAGTACGCGGCCCAGCGCTGCGCGCGCGCAGCGCCCAGGCGCGCGACGATGCGCGGGTTCCAGGCGATCGCGCTGTCGAGCCGGTGCAGGACGAACCAGTTCTCGGCCCAGCCGCCGATCAGCGCGCTCGCGAACAGCAGCACGCCGGTGAACGCCGCATACAGCGGGGTCGGGCCGAGCAGGGTCAGCGAGTGCAGCACGTATTGCGCCACCTGCGGACCGACCGGCGGCGCACCGAACAGCGCCTGCGACGCCAGTTGCACGCCCAGCACCAGCGGTGCGACCGCGAACAGGTTGCCGAAGATGCCGGCCGCCTGCGAGCGGATCAGGTGGGTGACCTCGTCGACGAAGCCCTCGACCGCTTCGTCGCTCGCGACATCGCCGAGCTTCTCCGCCATCGCCGGTGCGGTCATCGCCGGCTGCTTGGTCGCGACCGTGAAGTGCAGCAGCTGCACCAGCACGAAGCTGGTCGCGTAGTTGAGGCCGGCCGCGAGGCCGCCCCAGAACGGCGACAGCGCCAGCCCGGTGATGAAGAACTTCAGCAGCGTCGTGCCGGCGAGCACCGTGCCGCCGCCGAGCGCGGCGCGCAGCATCTGCCGGTACTCGCCGCGGTCGCGGGTGATGTAGTGCTCGCCGGTCTCGGCGCTGCGTTCGGCAACCTTGCGCGCGAGCATCGAATAGTGGCGCGACAGCAGCGCGCGCAGGCTGCGCCGCTCCTGGCCGGTCTGCACCAGCTCGACGGCCAGGGTCAGCACGTCGCGCGCCGGCTGCGGGCTGACCACGCAGTTCAGCAGCAGCTCGATGCGATGGGTGCGCTCGCGCAACTGGTCGACTTCGAACACCACGTCGACCGAGACGCCGTGCGCCTCGAGGTGTTCGTGCACGCTGTCGGCCGCGGCGCGGCAGCGGTCTAGCAGCGCGCGCAGGTACTGGGCCTCGCGCAGCAGCGCGCCGTCGTCGCTGTTGTTGTCGCCGCGCTGCTCGCGGACCTGCTCCTCGACCTTCTCGGCCGCTCGAGCGAGTTGGCGGAAGGGCCGCTCCGCGAGCAGCTCGGGGCTCATGCGCGGGCGCAGCGCCGGCGAGAACCCCGCGGCGCGCACGGCGCTGCCGAGGAACACGATCGCGTCGAGGAACGGCAGCCGCCAGCTGGATGGCGCGTCGTCGTTCGCGTGCTCGGACGGCGCGACGTCGGGCGCGACGAAATAAGGCCCCAGGCGGTCCAGCGTCGCATCGTCGATCGCGCGCAGCCAGTGCGCGTCGCGGTCGTGCGGGAACAGCAGCGCGAACAGCTCGCCCAGATCGCCGGTGTCGGGCGTCAGCGGCAACACGCGGGTGCGCACGCGGCGCACCAGCTCGCCCCACAGGTGCATGCGCGGCGCGAAGCCGAAGTCGGCCAGCAGCGCGGCGCTGTCGATCTCGCGCCAGAGCCGGTGCAGCAGCCCGGCGACGCGCGCCCGATGTTCGGCGTTGCGGTCGAGCACGCCCAGCAGGTGCTTGAGGCGCAGCACCGGCATCGGCGTCGCGCGCGGCTCTTCGCTGCGTTCGAGCGGTGCGTGGCGCAGCCATTCCAGCAGGCGCACGAGCCAGAGCTGGCGTTCGGCGCGCGAGGCTTTCGGGTCCGCGGCGTTGAGCAGCGCGGTCAGGTCCCAGGCGGCCGCGCGCCGGGGAGACAGTCTGGCGCGAGCCAACGCGGACAAGGGCGTGCCCGTCGTCAGGTCAATGCAGCGCCGATGCGAGCGTCAGCCCGAACTCGGCGATGGGCGCATCGAACGGCTCGGCATCCTCGGTCATGCAGAAGAAGCTGCCGCGCATCGTGCCGTGCGCGGTCGCGAGCCGCGTCCAGCTCGTGTACTCGAAGGTTTCGCCGGGCTTGAGCAGCGGCTGATGGCCGACGACCGCCAGTCCGCGCACCTCTTCGGTGTGGCCGGCAGCGTCGGTGATGATCCAGTGGCGCGCGATCAGCTGCGCGGTGATGTCGCCGCTGTTGCGTATCGTCACCGTGTAGGCGAATGCATGCTGGCCCGTCTTGGCATCCGATTGCTCGGGCAGGTGACGCACCGCGACGCTGACGCTGAACTCGGGTTTGGACATGCGGCCCATTCTAGGCAGCGTGTGTGAAGCCTGCCGGTGCCTAGAATTGCAATCAACGTTCGCATGTCTGCCTGTCCATCACGATGACCCGCACCTACCGCATCGCCCCCAGCCTCCTCTCGGCCGATTTCGCCCGGCTCGGCGACGAGGTCAAGAACGTGGTCGCGGCCGGCGCCGACTGGATCCACTTCGACGTGATGGACAACCATTACGTGCCGAACCTGACCTTCGGGCCCATGATCTGCGAGGCGCTGCGCCCGCACGCGGTGGATGCGAAGGGCGCGAAGGTGGCGATCGACGTGCACCTGATGGTGCAGCCGGTCGATGCGCTTGCGCAGGCGTTTGCGAAGGCCGGGGCCGACCGCATCAGCTTCCACCCCGAAGCGAGCCTGCATGTGGACCGCACGATCGAGCTGATACGCGCCGAGGGCGCGAGCCCGGGGCTGGTGTTCAACCCGGCCGCGTCGCTGGATGTGCTGGAGTGGACGCTGGAGAAGATCGGCACGAAATAGCTACAATTGGATTCTTTGGTGGTGCATC
>DATEFR010000372.1:0-2832 GCA_035280545.1 Burkholderiaceae bacterium
GGCCGCCACTACGAACCGCTCGCGTTGGCGATGCTGCGCCGCTATGCCGGCGGGCCGCAGGTGGTGCCGGTCGCCCCGGCGCAGACCTGGCTGCCGGGCGACTACCGCGGGCTCGACCATGTCGAGCTGCGCCAGGGGCGCGAGCGGCTGGCGATCCCGGTCGATGCGCAGGCGCGGGCTCGGGTGCCGTTCCGCGGCCCCGGAGGCCCGAACGGCGGCTCGTTCGAATATGTCTCGGCGGCGGATCTGGTCCATGGCCGCGTCGCTGCGTCGCACCTGGCCGGCAAGCTGGTGCTGGCCGGGTCGACCGCGCCCGGCGTCTACGACATGCGGGCGACGCCGGTGGCCGAAGTCTTCCCCGGCGTCGAGGTGCATGCGAACCTGCTCTCGGGGCTGCTCGACGAGCGCATCCCCGGCGAGCCGGACTGGGCTGCCGGCTTCGAGCTGCTGCAGCTGCTCGCGATCGCGGCGCTGCTGATCGGGCTGCTGCCGCGGCTGCGCGCGATCCGCGCGGCGCAGCTGATCGTCGGGCTGATCGTGCTGCTGGTGGCCGGCAACCTGTGGGCGTACCGCGGTTTCGGCCTCGTGCTGCCGCTGGGCGCGAGCCTGCTGCTGGCGCTGCTGCTGTACATGGGGCTCACGGTCTGGGCCTACATCGTCGAGGGCCGCAACCGGCGCTCGTTGGCGCGGCTGTTCGGCACCTACGTGCCGCCGGAACTGGTCGCGCAGATGGCGAGCGACCCGGCGCGCTACGACATGCGCGCCGAGAACCGCGTGCTGACCGTGATGTTCTGCGACATGCGCAACTTCACGCGCGTCTCCGAGCAGCTCGCGCCCGAGGACGTGCGTGCGCTCGTCAACCGCTTCTTCTCGGCGATGACCGGCGTGATCCGCGCCCGCCGCGGCACGCTGGACAAGTACATCGGCGACGCGATCATGGCGTTCTGGGGCGCGCCGGTCGTCGACGGACAGCATGCCGCCAACGCAGTGCGCGCCGCACTCGAGATGACAAGCCAGATGGACGTGCTGAACGCCGAGTTGCGCCACCGCGGCCTGCCGGCCATCGGCATCGGCATCGGGCTGAACACCGGGCTGGTATGCGTCGGCGACATGGGTTCGAACATCCGGCGCAGCTACACGGTGATGGGCGATGCGGTGAACCTCGCATCGCGCATCGAGGCGCTCACGCGGCACTACGGCGTCGACATCCTGGTCGGCGAGACGACGCACGAAGCGGCGCGCGGTGCGGCGGCGCGCGGCCCAGGTCGCGACGGCGACGACGCCTCCGAGCCGCAGTGGATCGAGGTCGATCGCGTGCGCGTCAAGGGCAAGGCCACCCCCGTGACCCTTTTCACGCCGCTCGTCCAGGAAGTGGCCCGCGCCCCCACGTTTATCGAGCAACTGCGGCATTGGCAACTTGCGCTCGCCCAGTACCGGTTGCAACATTGGGACAACGCGCAAGCCGAGCTGCAGCGCCTGTGCAGCGACGATCCAGGCTCCGTGCTGGCGGGCCTTGCCCAACGGCTGGACGAACGTATCGCCGCGTTGCGCAGCATGCCGCCGCCGGCCGACTGGGACGGGGCCTATACCTTCGACAGCAAATAATGAACGTCCATGTGCTCGGCTGTTCCGGGTCCATCGCCGCGGGGTGCAAGACCACGGCGTTCCTGCTCGATGACGACGTCCTGATCGACGCCGGCACCGGCGTGGGCGACTTGCCGCTGGAGGCGATGGCGCGCATCGACCACATCCTCATCAGCCACTCGCACCTGGACCACGTGCTCGCGATCGGACTGCTCGCCGATGCGGTGATGCGCGAGCGCGAGGCACATGGCCGATCGACCATCCAGGTCCACGCGCTGCCCGAGACGCTCGCGGCGCTGCGCACCCACATCTTCAACGGCGTCATCTGGCCCGACTTCACGCGGCTGCCGAGTGCCGAGCACCCGGTGCTGCAGTTCGTGCCGTTCGCGATCGGCGACCGCCTCACGCTGAACGGCAAGCGCATCGAGGTGCTAAGCGCGGCGCACACCGTGCCGGCGGTTGGCTTCGCTGTGCACGCCGGCCGCGGCGCTGCGGGCGACGACGCCGGTGTCTGGGTCTACACCGGCGACACCGGCCCCAACCCCGCGCTCTGGCAACGCCTGAAGGACATGAAGGTCGCGCACCTCGTGATCGAGACTGCGTTCAGCGACGACGAGCGCCAGCTCGCCCGCATCAGCCGCCACCTGTGCCCGGCCGCGCTGGGCCACGAGCTCGCCCAGTTGGAGGGCAGTGTCGATGTGCACATCACCCACATCAAGCCGGGTGAGATGGATGCGGTGATGAGCGAGATCGGGCGGCTCGGCACGCCGCATCGGATCAGTGCCCTGCAGGCGGGTCAGGTCATCACGCTCGCGCCGGCCTGAAGGCTGGATACTCGAATGCAAGCGGCTGTGACGATTTGCGTCACGTGTCGCCAAACCGAAGTGCATGCCCGGGCCGTCCTGACTGACTGTTTGTGTCAGATTCGATGATGAAAGTCACGTTTTCCCCGTTCCGCGCCGTGGCACGCGGTCTGCATCGATTGGGCTGTCGTCACCCCTCCCATCCCCAGGAGTCAATCTCATGAAGCGTATCCAGACCATGAAGCGCCGCGCCCAGGCCGGCTTTACCCTGATCGAATTGATGATCGTTGTAGCGATCATCGGCATCCTGGCGGCGGTGGCGCTGCCGGCCTACCAGGACTACACAGTTCGCGCCAAGGTCTCGGAAATCATTCTCGCAGGGTCGCAGTGCCGCACCAGCATCACCGAGGCGACCCAGTCTTCGAACGGCACCAATATCACGGCC
>DATEFR010000373.1:0-11480 GCA_035280545.1 Burkholderiaceae bacterium
AGGCCTGGCGCCCTCGGCGAACCTGAACCCGGAGCGCAAGTTCCCCTCGCTGTTCGAGCCGGTGCACGGCTCGGCGCCGGACATCTACGGGCAGAACATCGCCAACCCGATCGCGATGATCTGGTCCGGCGCGTTGATGCTGGACTTCCTGACGCAAGGGCAGGGCCCCGGCCGCGCGGCGCACGATGCGATCGTCCAGGCGATCGAAGCCGTGCTGCGCGAAGGTCCCCGCAGCCGCGACCTCGGCGGCACGGCGTCGACCACCGAGGTCGGCATCGCGATCGCGGAGCGTGTCGCCGCTGCTGCCTAGTCATTCGATCCGACTCAAGAAACCTCATGCCTTCACACGCCCTGGACCTGACCCGACAAGACCTGCTGCCCGCCCGCCACCTCGTGGCCGGTGAATGGTGCGACGCCCATGACGGCCGGCGCCTGGACGTCACCGACCCGGCAACCGACGCGGTGTTCGCGAGTGTCCCCGACGGCGCCGCAGCCGATGCCCGCGCGGCGGTCGATGCGGCGCATGCCGCGTTCCCCGCCTGGCGCGCGGTGCCGGCGAAGCAGCGCGCGCAGATCCTGAAGCGCTGGAACGACCTGATGCTCGCGCACCAGGAAGACCTGGGCCGGCTGATCTCGCGCGAGCAGGGCAAGCCGCTGGCCGAAGGGCGCGGCGAGGTCGCGTATGCGGCGAGTTATGTCGAGTGGTTCGCCGAGGAGGCGACGCGTGCGAACGGCGATGTCATCCCCGCGCCGGTGGCCGGGCGGCGCATGTTCGCGCTGAAGGAGCCGGTCGGCGTGGTCGCGGCGATCACGCCGTGGAACTTTCCGGCCGCGATGATCGCGCGCAAGATCGCCCCGGCGCTCGCCGCGGGCTGCACGGTCGTCTGCAAGCCGGCCGAGGACACGCCGCTGACCTCGCTCGCGCTGGTCAAGCTCGCCGAGGAGGCGGGCGTGCCCCGCGGCGTGCTGAACATCGTCACCGCGTCGCGCGAGCGCACGCCCGAAGTGGTCGACGTC
The DNA here is from genome assembly GCA_035280545.1 of Burkholderiaceae bacterium. Lineage (GTDB taxonomy): Bacteria > Pseudomonadota > Gammaproteobacteria > Burkholderiales > Burkholderiaceae_C > DATCSE01. The sequence goes on from DATEFR010000373.1 coordinate 1,018, forward strand.
TGGCTGGCGGACCCGCGCGTGCGCAAGATCAGCTTCACCGGCTCGACGCCGGTCGGCAAGCACCTCGCGCGCGCCTCGGCCGACACGCTGAAGAAGCTCTCGCTCGAACTCGGCGGCAACGCGCCGTTCATCGTGTTCGACGATGCCGACGTCGATGCCGCGGTCGAGGGGCTGATGGCCGCGAAGTTCCGCAACGGCGGGCAGACCTGCGTGTGCCCGAACCGGGTGTTCGTGCAGGACCGGGTCCACGACGAGTTCGTCGCCAAGCTCGCGGCGCGGGTGCGCGCGCTGAAGGTCGGCCCGGCCTCGCAGCCCGATTCGCAGATCGGCCCGATGATCAACGCGCGTGCGGTCGACAAGATCGAGCGCCACGTCCGGGATGCGGTCGAGAAGGGCGCGCGCATCGTCGCCGGCGGCGAGCGGCTGCGCAGCGCGGTCTGCGACGGACCGAACTACTACGCGCCGACCGTGCTGGTCGGCGCCGACGCGAGCATGGCCTGCAGCTGCGAGGAAACCTTCGGCCCGGTCGTGCCGATCACCCGCTTTGCCGACGAGGCCGAGGTGGTCGCCGCGGCGAACGACACGCCGTTCGGGCTCGCCGCGTACTTCTACTCGAACGACGTGCGCCGGATCTGGCGCGTCGCCGAGGCGCTGGAGTCAGGCATCGTCGGCATCAACGAAGGTGCGCTCGCGGCCGAGGCGGCGCCGTTCGGCGGCGTGAAGGAGTCGGGCTACGGGCGCGAGGGCTCGGTGCACGGGCTGGACGACTACCTGCACATCAAGTACCTCTGCCAGGGCCAGCTCGGCTGACGCCCGGAGCCTCGCTACGGCAGAGGGGCGTCGAGCTGGCCGAATGCGCTGTCGTCGATGATCTCGACGAAGCCCGACGCGGCGAACTTCTGCCGCGAGGTCTCGCCGTCCCGCGTACGCTGCTCACGCCGCATCAGCAGCTTCAGTTGCGCCTCGGGCGGCAGTTCCGAGATCTCGACCAGGCCCTTGGCCATGATCACGTCGACCACGTCCTCGAGCACGCGGATCACCTCGGCGTCCAGCGCTCCGAACCGCTCGGTCTGCTCGACCAGGGTCACGAAGCGCCGGACTTCGCCATCCGACGGATCGAGGTATTCCATCGCATCCGGGGCGGCCGCCTTGTGGATGCTCTCGATCTCCCCCATCGCATTGCGGCGCACATAGGGCATACGACTCTTCCGTCACGGGTCGCGCGGCTCGCCGGCTCGCTGCGATCTTCTTGGTGACTCCCTGAGCTGAGGGGCAGTCTGGCGGACGCTCGCCACCGTGTCTACTGTCAGACTTGACAGGGTGGGTGTAACGGAGCGCATCGGCGAGGTCAGCTCGCGAGCTTCAGGAACAGCTCGTGATCGGGCAGGAAATTGGCGTACAGCGGCAGCAGCGCACCGCCGACGGCCCGGGCGTCGGCGCCTATCGTGCCCTCGAGCAGCGTCGGCCGCGAGACGCCCTCCCAGTCGTGCAGGTCCAGCGAGTGGTTGATGCTCGAGATCAGCGCGCGCAGCAGCTCGCGGCTGATCGAGCCGTCGACGATCACGCCGTCGAAGTCGAGCAGGCAGGCGGCGCTGTGCACCGCATAGGCCACCGCCGGGCCGACGTCCTGCAGCCAGCGCTTGGTCTCGTGCCACCACGGCTCCTGCAGCGCGCGCGCGTCGGCGGTCGCGGCGGGGTCCAGCCCGGCCTCGCCGAAGCGCTCCTCGAGATTGAGCAGCGACGCCCGGCTCAGCAGCTGATGCGCCTCGCTGTGCCGGCCGTCATGCACCGGCGCCAGCGCCATCGAGCCGACCGCGCCCGCGTTGCCGTTCACGCCGGAGCGCAGCTGGCTGTCGATCACCAGCCCACCGCCGATGAAGGTGTCGAAGAACACGTAGAGGAAGCTGCGGATGCTGCGGCCGCGCCCGGCGATCAGCTCGGCGACGCAGGCGGCCGCGGTGTCCTTGACGAACTCGACCGGCAGCTCGGTCATCTGCGCGACGCGCTCGCGGATGTCGATGCCGGCCCATTTGCTGGCGACCTGCGGCTGGACCTTCAGCACGTTCTGCCAGCCGCCCAGCGACAGCGGCGATGCGATGCCGATGCCGTGCAGCCGCTCGCGGTGCGCCGCCGGCAGCGCGGCGACCAGCTCGGCGAGCAGGGTCTCGATCTCGGGGAACAGCGTGTCCGGGTCCGGGAACGGGTAGGGGTGCGACAGCCGCTGCCGCACCTGGCCGGTGAAATCCAGCAGCAGCATGTCCAGGCTGCGCCGCCCGATCTTGATGCCGATCGAGAACGCGCCATCGGCATTCAGCGCCATCGGCACCGACGGCTGGCCGACCTTGCCGCGCACCGGCTGCAGCCTGCGGACCAGCCCGTCGCCCTCGAGCCGGGCGATGATGACCTGCACGGTCTGCGCGGTCAGCCGGGTCAGCCGCGCGATGTCGGCCTTCGCGAGGCTGCCGTGCAGCCGGATCGCCTGCAGCACGACGCGCTCGTTGAACTGGCGCATCCCCGCATGGTTGGAGCCGCGCGGGCGCAGCGTGTTGTCCTCCGGCCTGGCGGCCTCCGGAATTCTCATGCCAAGGTTTCGGCCGGAAGCTCTTCAGGACGCATCGCGCCGGTCATCACGGCCACCGTGTCGCTCATGCTGATCTTCTTCGGGTCGACGACGCAGGCGCGCTTGCCGAGCCGCGCGACGTGGATGCGGTCGGCGATCTCGAACACATGCGGCATGTTGTGGCTGATCAGGATCACCGGCAGCCCGCGGTCGCGCACCCGGCGGATCAGCTCCAGCACCATGTTGCCCTCCTTGACGCCGAGCGCCGCGGTCGGCTCGTCGAGGATCACGACGTGCTGCGCGAACGCCGCCGCGCGCGACACCGCGACGCACTGGCGCTGCCCGCCGGAGAGCGTCTCCACCGCCTGCGTCATCGAGCGTATGCCGACCTTCAGCTCGTTCATCCGCGTGACGCTCTCTTCGAGCATGCGCTTCTTGTCGATGATGCGCAGCAGCCGCCCGAGCGGGCTCGACTTGATGATCTCCCGGCCGAGGAACAGGTTCTCGGCAATCGTCATCGCCGGGGCGACGGCCAGGTCCTGGTAGACCGTCTCGATGCCTTCGCGGCGCGCGTCCAGCGGCGATTTGAAGTGGATGGGCTTGCCGTCCAGCTTGATCTCGCCCTCGTCGGGGATCACCGCGCCCGAGAGCGCCTTGATCAGCGAGGACTTGCCGGCGCCGTTGTCGCCGATCACCGCGAGGATCTCGCCGGCGCGCAGCTCGAAGTCGACGCCGTCCAGCGCGGTGACGTGGCCGTAGCGCTTGACCAGCCCGCGCGCTTCCATCACGAGCTTCGGGGCGGCGGCGGGGGAGTTTGTCGTCGTCGTCATCAGCGGGCTCCCCGGCGCGACAGTTGATCGGTGGCGACCGCGAGGATCACGAGGATGCCGGTGATCAGCACCTGGTAGACCGACGGTACGCCCATCAGCGTCAGGCCGTTGCGGAACACGCCGACGATCAGCGCGCCCAGCAGGCTGCCGAGCACGATGCCGCGGCCGCCGAACAGGCTCGTGCCGCCGAGCACGACGGCGGTGATCGCATCCAGGTTCTCGGTCTGCCCGGCGTTCGGGTCGCCGACGCCGGTGCGCGCGACCGACAGCAGCGAGGCGATGCCGTAGAACGCGCCGGCCAGCACGTACACGCCCAGCAGCACGCGCTCCGTGCGGATGCCGGTGAGCCGCGTCGCCTCGGGGTTGTTGCCGACCGCGTAGACATGCCGGCCGGGTTGGGTCTCGCGCAAGGCCCACCACACGGCGATGTACAGCACGAGCATCAGCAGCGTGCCGTAGTTGATCGCCGCGCCGCCGAGCGCGAACGCGTTGCCGAAGAAGGTCATGGGCGCGGGCAGGTCGGTGATGGTCTGCGCGCTCGAGTACAGCTGTGTGATCGCGAAGGCGATGTTCATCGTGCCCAGCGTCACGATGAACGGCGGCAGCTTGATGCGCGTGACCAGCAGCCCGTTGACCAGGCCGAAGGCCATGGTCGCGAGCAAGCCGCAGGCGATCGCGAGGTACGGGTTCAGCCCGGAGACGACCGCGAGCTTGGTCATCAGCACGCCGCCCAGCGCCATCACCATTCCGCACGACAGGTCGATGCCGGCGGTCAGGATGACCAGCGTCTGGCCGATCGCGATCGTGCCGACGACCATCACCTGCTGCAGGATCAGCGAGAAGTTCTGGATCGACAGGAAGCGGTCGCTCTGCGATGCGAAGAAGATGATCGCGAGCAGCAGCGCGAACAGCGGGCCGAGCGTCGCGATCGGCGGCAGCATGGGGGTCTTCAGCGAAGGCATGAGGTCTCCGGCAGCGGTGGAGGACGTGCGCATGGCGGTCTGGCGGCAAGGAGTCTGACGGGCAGGGCGGCAGGCGGCCCGCGCGGGCGGGCCGCCTGGGCGCGGCGGCGTCTTACGCGCTTACTTGTTGCCCCAGCAGAGGTCGGTGCCGACCTTGGTGTCCTTGCTGTCGACGCCGGACATCGGCTTGTCGGTGATCAGCGTGACGCCGGTGTCGGTGTAGCCGTTGGCCTTCTTGCCGGTCTTCGCAAACTCGACGCCGGCCTCCACGCCCATCGCGGCCATCTTCAGCGGGTACTGCTGCGAAGTCGCGGCGATCACCCCGGACTTGACGTTGCGCACGCCGGCGCAGCCGCCGTCGACCGAGACGATCATCACGCCCTTTTCCTTGCCGGCGTTCTTCAGCGCCTGGTACGCGCCGGCCGCGGCGGGTTCGTTGATCGTGTAGACGAGGTTGATGTCCGGGTTCTTCTGGAGGCAGTTCTCCATCGCGGTCTGGCCCTTGGCCTGGTCGCCGAAGCTGTCGGCCGAGCAGACGATCTCGGCGGACTTGCCGAGCTCGTTGATCTTCGAGTCCGGCGCCTGCAGCCCGAAGCCCTTCATGAAGCCGTTGTGGCGCTGCGCGCCGACCGGGTGGCCGGGGAACAGGTCCAGCGTGGCGATCTTCGCCGGCTTGCCGCCCATCGCGACCTTCGCATAGCGGCCGATCAGCTCGCCTGCGGTGTAGTTGTTGGTCGCGAACAGCGCGTCGGTTGCGTCGGCCGGATCGGCAGGGCTGTCCAGCGCAATGAACATCACGCCTTGCGCCTGGCCTTTCTTGATCGCCGGCACGATGGCCTTCGAGTCGTTCGGCGTGATCAGGATGGTCTTCGCGCCGCCGGCAATCATGTTCTCGATCGCGGTGACCTGGCCGGCGTTGTCGCCATCGGCCTTGCCGGCTGCGCTGAGCAGCTTCGCGCCCTTGGCCGTCGCAGCGGCCTGTGCGCCTTCCTTCATCTTCACGAAGAACGGGTTGGTCTCGGTCTTCGTGATCAGGCCGATCACCGGACCGTCGGCCGCCTGCGCGGACGCGAATGCGCCGCAGGCGATCAGCGACGACAGGCCGAGGCGGACGAATCGGGAAGCGTGGGGCATGGGGATGTCTCCTTGGTTGAGTTGATGCAGCTGCGGCCCGGCCCAGACAGCTCGGCCGAGGTCTGGAGATGATCGTGCCGACGCTTTAATAAATCAACTGGATATATTTAAGTACATACCCTAGGCCTGGTTCGTGTCGCGATGACGGCGCTCCAGGCCCTCGATCGGTTGTCAAGCCCCGATGTTCGGGATTGCTTCGTGACTTACTTCCGGGTTTTCGACGGAAGGCAATCGCAGTCGGACAGGCGGCACGAAGCCCTCGGCAGTGGGCCCGTATATTGTCAACCACTGTCAACGGTTGGGAAAAAAATCCCAATTCGAGTGCCGCAAACATTGGGATCGACCTCTGGGCCTTGAGCCTTGGGGCACGAAAGAGAGCAGTACGACGTGATCAGTTCCTACCTTCCGAAGGGCGCGCTGCACCGCCCCGGTCCGGGCGATGAGCGTGGCTTCACGCTGATCGAATTGATGATCGTGGTGGCCGTCGTCGGCATCTTGGCGGCGATCGCCTACCCGTCCTACGTGGCCTACATCGTCCGATCCAACCGGTCGGCGGCGCAGGGCTATATGCAGGAGGTCGGCAACCGGCAGCAGCGTTACCTGCTCGACGCACGGAAATACGCAGACGACCTGGGCTCCTTGCAGATGACGGCGCCGTCGAACGTGTCGCCCAACTACAGCATCACGACGGCGCCCAAGGCGGCTACCACGCCCCCGGGGTTCACGGTCACCGCCACGCCGATCGGCAGCCAGCTGAGCCGCGACACCGCATGCGGGACGCTGACCCTGGATGAAGCCGGAGCGAAGACCGCCACGGGAACCAGCGGGGTGGCGGGATGCTGGTAAGCCGCCCACGCTCGCCGCGCCGCGCCGCGGGCTTCACGTTGATCGAGCTGGTCACGGCCATCACCGTGATGGCGATCCTCGCCACGCTCGCCACGCCGTCGTTCCAGGTGTTCGTGGCCAATCAGCGGATCCGCAATGCGTCCTTCGACCTGATGGCGACGCTCTCGCTGGTACGCAGCCAGGCCATCACGCTGAACGCAAACGTCGACCTGCAGCGCACCGGCTCGCGCTGGGATGCCGGATGGAAGGTGACCGACGGCACCAGCACCTTCCAGCTGCAGGAGGCCTACAAGAACATCTCGATCACGGATTCCGGCTCGCTGGCCGCCGTCACCTATGGACGGGACGGCCGCACCGTCACGGCCGGCACGCGGTTCACGATCGCGCCGTCGGTCGCGATCAGCGGCGTCACGTCGCGTTGCGTCTCGCTCGGGCTGAGCGGCGTGCCGAGCAGCCGCCAGGGGCCGTGCTCGTGACCGCGCGCCAGGGCGGGTTCGGCCTGATCGAAGTGCTGGTCACGCTGGTCATCCTGATGGTTGGACTGCTGGGGCTGGCCGGCGTGAACGCCCGCGCGAACCTGTCGGAGATGGAGTCGTACCAGCGCACCCAGGCGCTGCAGCTGGTGCAGGACATGGCCGATCGCCTCAACGCGAACCGCAAGGTCGCCAGCTGCTATTCGAACGGCGGCAACGGCATCCAGGTCGGCACCGGCGCGACGACGATCGCGGCCTGCGCCGCGGGCAGCGCGCAACAGCAGGCACAGGCTCAAGCCGATCTCGCAGCCTGGGACAGCATGCTCAAGGGCGCCGCCGAGACCCAGGGCAGCACCAAGGTGGGCGCGATGATAGGCGCGGTCGGCTGCGTGACGCTCGACGATGCGGCCAACAACGTCTACATGATCGCGGTCTCCTGGCAGGGTCTGGCCAAGACGGTCGCGCCGAAGCTCAACGGTGCCGCGCCGTTCCCCTGCGGCAATGGCAGCTACGGGGACGAGATGCTGCATCGCGTGGTGACCACCAAGGTGCGGATCGGGGCGCTGTCGTGAGAACTCTGCACACCGGTCGATTCCGCGGGAGCCGCGGCGGCGAAGGCTTCACGCTGGTCGAGCTGATGGTGGCGATCGCGCTGGGCCTGTTCCTGCTGATCGCACTGAGCAGTCTGCTGGTGTCGACCGTCGGAACCCGGTCCGAGCTCGACAAATCCGCGCGGCAGATCGACAACGGCCGTTATGCCCTGCAGCTGATGAGCGAAGACATCCAGCTCGCCGGGTACATCGGCGCGACCGCGAGCACGTCGTTCACGATGGTGGCGCCCACGGCCTGCCCGTCGGCCATCGCCGACCTGGGCTATGTGCCCTCGACGAGTCCGGGCTCGAGCACCGTGCCGATGCCGGTCTATGCGCTCGGCGCCGCGCCGAGCTGCCTCAGCAACGTCAAGGCAGGCGCGGCCATCCTGGTGGTGACCCGTGTCAGTACCACGGCGGTCAACGTGGCTGCGGCACTCGCGAGCGAAAGCTATCTCCAGGTTTCCGCCTGCGGCAACGACACGCTGCCGTTCGCGGCGAATGTCGGCTCGTCGGCGGGAAGCTTCGCGCTCAGGGCAAAGGACTGCACCGCAAGCAACCTGGCGCCGCTGCGCAAGATCGTTCAACGCGTCTACTTCGTCAGCACCTGCAACGAGTGCGGCACCGACACCACGCCGACCCTGAAGATGGCCGAGTACGTGAACGGGGCGATGACGATCACCGCGCTGGTCGAGGGCATCGACGACCTGCAGCTGGACTACGGCGTCGACATCGACGCCAATGGCTCGCCCGACTGCTACACCAGCAATCCCGGCAGTCCGCCCGCGGCCGAGATCGCCGTCACGGTCTGTCCGCAGACCACGCCCGCGTACGACTGGACGGTCGCCGACGCGAACTGGGCCAACACGATGGCCGTGCGCATCCACGTGCTGGCGCGCAATCTCGATCGCAGCGCCGGCTGGGTCGACAGCAAGACCTACGACATGGGCCTGGCCTCCACGGCCGGCCCGTTCAACGACTCGTACAAGCGCCATGTCTACAGCACGGTGGCGCGGCTCTACAACGGCTCCGGCCAAAGGGAATTGCCATGAACCCGTCCAGACGCGCCAGCGTCGCGAAAGCCCAGGCGGGCGCCACGCTGCTGGTCTCGATGGTCTTTCTGGTGATGCTCACGCTGATCGTCATCTCGGCGATGAAGATGACGAACGTCAACACCAAGGTCGCGGCCAACCTGCAGACGCAGCAGGAGGCCAATGCGGCGGCGACGCAGGGCATCGAAACGACGATCAGCAGCGACTTCACCGCGATGCCGACCGCCAACCCGATGACGGTGGACATCAACGACAGCGGCCAGGCCGGATCCGCCTACAGCGTCAACGTCGAGGCGCCGAAGTGCACCTACATCAAGCCGGTCAAGCTCAGTGAGCTGGACCCCGCCAATACCGACGACCAGCCGTGTTATGCCAGCGGCGCGGCGCAGAACACCGGAATCGTCGGCTCCGGCGGCAGCGGCAACTCGCTGTGCTCGAACTCGAACTGGGACGTCGCCGCCACCGCGAAGGCGCCCACCAGTGCGGCCTCGTCCGCCACGACGCACCAGGGCATCGCGGTGCGAGTGGCCGTCGGTGCGGCGTGCTAGCCCATGCGAGTCATCAGGAGTCGGACGTGACCATGCATTCCATCTCGCGGCGAGTGGCGGGCGCCGCGCTGCTTCTGCTGGCGAGCTTTGCCGCGCAGGCGGATGACATCGACATCTACCAGGGCATCACCGGCGGCGGCATTCCCAACATGCTGATCATTCTCGACAACTCGGCGGCAGCCGATGCGAGTTCGAGTTTTCAGTGTTCGGCACTGACGGTGAATGATCCGACCAAGAATTTGGGCTTCGAGCAGTGCGGCCTGTACAGCGCCATCCAGGGGATAGGCAGCAACGCCCAACTGAACGGGAACATCAGTCTGGGGCTGATGTACTTCCCCACCGGCGGCACCAATGGCGGCACGTTCGTCGTGCCCAAGACGCCGCCGGCGCCGAGCTCGCTGCTGCTGATGGATGGCAACGGCTCGGACGGCAAGGGCGTCAATCAGCTGCTGACGCGCGTTTCGCAGTTGAGCCTGGCGCAAGACAAGAGCAACAACAATCAGATTGCGCAGGCCATGCAGGAGGCCTGGGCCTTCTATCAAGGCAAGACGGGCCTGTCGGGCACCCGATACCCGGGCTTGGCCAACCAGCAGGCGTGCACGAAGAACTTCGTGCTCTACATCACCCTCGCGACGAGGAACCAGAAGCCGCAGGACAGCGGCAACCAGGGCGGCCTGGCGCTCCAGAGTGCTGAAGGCCTGACGTCCTTGCCCACCCAGCTGTCGCTGCCCAACTGGTACACCGCTTCGGGCAAGTACAAGAGCGACTACTCCGACGAGTGGGCGAACTTCATGTACACGGGCACTTCGCCCAATCTGGCGACCCCGTACCCGCCCATCACGACCTACACCATCATCCTGTCCGACGGTACCAATCGCGACTACGAGCAGTTGATGGTCAGCATGGCGAATCAGGGGGGCGGGGAAGCCTTCCTGGTGCAGCTCGGCAATGTCCAGGGGCTGGTCGATGCCATCAACAAGATATTCAGAAAGGTCCAGGCCACCAACAGCGTGTTTGCTGCGCCCGTGCTGCCGGTCAGCGCCAACACGCAGGGCACTTACCTGAACCAGATCTACATGGGCATGTTCCGCCCGGATGTCAACTCCAAGCCGCGCTGGATGGGCAACCTCAAGCAATACCGGTTCGGGGTGGACACCACCGATCCGCAGGCGCCGCAGCTCTTTCTGGCCGATGCGTCCTGGGGCGTCGACCCGACCTCCGGCAGAGATGCCAACGGCGCGCTGAACTCTTCGGGTACCGGCTTCATCGATCCTTCGGCCGTCAGCTTCTGGACCTCGAAGAACACCAGCACGCTGCCGGACTCCAAACTCGGCTTCTGGGCCAATGCCTACAAGGCGCAGGGCGCTGCCGATGGCTACGACTGGGTCGACGGACAGGTGGTCGAGAAGGGCGGCGTGAGCCAGCAACTGCGGCTCAAATACCTGCTCGACAGCTATCCGGCCAGCAG
>DATEFR010000374.1:0-2187 GCA_035280545.1 Burkholderiaceae bacterium
GCTCAGCCCCGCGACGGCGAGTTGCGCGCCGGCCAGTTCGGGACTCAGCGTACGCGCGCTGCGTGCGATGGCGGTGACCTGGTGGCCGCGCTGCAGCGCGCGGGCGGCGATGTGGCGGCCGATGTTGCCGGTGGCGGCGACGAGTGCGATCTTCATCAGGAATTCTCCGAGGTTAGAAAGTGACGGTAAAAGGAACTGTCGTAGTTACGTTTTCAGGCAAAAAAAAGCAAAGTGCTCAGGCGGCCTGTTTCACCTTGAGTTGGCGCAGGATGTCGTGCAGCGTCATCGCCTCGAACACCCGGTCGACCGCGTCCTGCGCCTGGTCCAGCACGCCGCCGAGCACGCGGGTGATGTTGCGGCCGACCGCGCAGTCCGGGTTCGGATCGTTGCGGTGCAGCGCGAGCACGCCCGGCTCCTCGACCGCGCGGTACACGTCGAGCAGACTGATCTGCTCGGGTGCCCGTGCCAGCAAGGTGCCGCCCGCGGTACCCCGCACCGACTGCGTCAGCCCGGCGCGCCCGAGCTGGCCCAGGATGCGCCGGATCAGCACCGGATTCGTGTTCACGCTGCCCGCGATGTAGACGGACGACACCGGGCCCGGCGTCGTCGCGAGCAGCGACAGCACGTGGACGGCGACGGCGAAACGGCTGCTGGTGTTCATGGGATCAGCGATTGGTAACTATCATAGTTCCAATTGAATCGCCTGGCAAGCCGCGCGGAAGTCGATCAGTAACTCCGGCCTTTGCGGAACTGGGCGTGCGACTTGCGCGACAGCGCCGTGACCCGGCTCATCGCGTCGAACGACGCACCGGCATGCGCGTGGCAGATCGCCAGGCCCAGCGCATCGGCCGCGTCCTTGCCGGGCAGGCCGGGCAGGTTCAGCAGCCGCTTGACCATCTCCTGCACCTGCTCCTTGCGCGCCTGGCCGTGGCCGACGATGGCCTTCTTCATCTGCAGCGCGGTGTATTCAGAGACGTCCAGCCCGCCGGCGACCAGTGCCGACAGCGCCGCGCCGCGCGCCTGCCCGAGCAGCAGCGTCGACTGCGGGTTGACGTTGACGAACACGATCTCGACCGAGGCGCAGGTCGGCGCATAGCGCGTCGCGATCTCGCGCACGCCCTCGAAGATGATCTTCAGCCGCGCCGGCAACTGGCCGATCGCGACCGTGTCGGTCGTGATGGTGCCGCTCGCGACATAGTGCAGCCGGCCGCCCTCGGCTTCGACGACGCCGAAGCCGGTGGTGCGCAGGCCGGGGTCGATGCCGAGGATGCGCGTCATGCTGCTGCGGGCCGAGCGCCGGGCCGCTCCCAAGGGCCACGAAGTGGCCCACTTCGTGGCCCATGCGGCCCGCATCCCCTTGGGGGATCGGCCAATGTACTCGTTGGACGAGGGGCTGTCATGTCACAAACCGAAGTACCAGCGGACGGAATGGAAGAACACCGGCGCCGCGAAACACAGCGGCGCAACCCGATCGAGCAGCCCGACCGCACCGGTCACCGAGGCCCGGCCGCCCCAGCTGCGCACGCCGGCGTCGCGTTTGATGCCCTTCATCACGAACTCGCCCAGCGTGCCGCCGCCGCCGGCGATCAGCGCGGCGACCAGCGCCGGGATCGGCTTGAACGGCGTGGCCCAGTACAGCGCCGCGCCGAGGATGCCTCCGGCCAGCATGCCCAGGCCCCACGCGCGCCACGAGAACGAGCGGCTGATCGCCCGTGCGACCGGGCGGCGGCGCAGGCGCCGGCTCGCGCTTTCCTGAGCGATCTGCGCGACCGCGACCACCAGCACCAGGTAGAGCACCAGGAACGCGCCGCGGTCGCGGTAGCCGGGCAGGTCGAGCAGCAACAGCGCCGGCGCGTGGCTCATGCCGTAGACGCAGACCATGATGCCCCACTGGATCTTCGCGGTGCGCTCCAGGAAGCGCTTCGGGTCGTTGCCGAGCGCGCTGATCACCGGGATCGCGAGGAACACGTAGACCGGGATGAAGACCGAGAACACGTCGAAGTGTTCGGTCGCGACGATCGCGTACTGCAGCGGCAGCACCGCAAAGAACGCGAGCAGCAGGCTGCGGTGGTCGCCGCGGACCGTGTGCGTCAACGTGACGAACTCGCGCAGTGCGAGGAACGAGACGACGCCGAACAGCAGGGTCGAGACGATGCCGCCTGCGATCCACGCCACCCAGAACAGCAC
>DATEFR010000375.1:0-6598 GCA_035280545.1 Burkholderiaceae bacterium
CGAGCTCGCCGAGCTGCTCGGTTACCCGGTCACGAACACGCTGATGGGGCTGGGCGCGATGCCCGCCAGCGACCCGAAGTTCCTCGGCATGCTGGGCATGCACGGGACCTACGAGGCCAACATGACGATGCAGCACTGCGACGTGCTGCTCGCCGTCGGCGCGCGCTTCGACGACCGCGTGATCGGCAACCCGAAGCACTTCGCATCGGTCGAGCGCAAGATCATCCATGTCGACATCGACCCGTCGTCGATCTCCAAGCGGGTGCGCGTCGACATCCCGATCGTCGGCGACGTGAAGGACGTGCTGCAGGAGTTGATCGCGCAGATCCGCGAGGGACAGCCCCGGCCCGACAAGCAGGTGCTGTCGGCCTGGTGGAGTCAGATCAACGAGTGGCGCAAGCGCGAGTGCCTGCGCTTCAGGAACAGCACCGAGGTCATCAAGCCGCAGTACGTGATCGACAAGCTGTGGGAGCTGACCAAGGACCGCGACACCTACATCACGAGCGATGTCGGCCAGCACCAGATGTGGGCCGCGCAGTACTACCGCTTCGACGAGCCGCGCCGCTGGATCAACTCCGGCGGCCTGGGCACGATGGGCGTGGGGCTGCCGTACGCGATGGGCATCAAGCTCGCGAAGCCGGAGTCCGATGTGTTCTGCATCACCGGCGAAGGCTCGATCCAGATGTGCATCCAGGAGCTCTCGACCTGCCTCCAGTACAAGACGCCGGTCAAGATCGTCTCGCTGAACAACCGCTACCTGGGCATGGTGCGGCAGTGGCAGGAGCTGGACTACGAGGGCCGCTACTCGCACAGCTACATGGACGCGCTGCCCGATTTCGTCAAGCTCGCCGAGGCTTATGGCCATGTCGGGCTGAAGATCGAGAAGCCGTCGGACGTCGAAGGCGCCTTGCGCGAGGCGATCAAGCTGAAGGATCGCACCGTGTTCCTCGACGTGCGCACCGACCCGACCGAGAACGTCTGGCCGATGGTGCAGGCGGGCAAGGGCATCTCGGAGATGCTGCTGGGGTCCGAAGACCTGTGACGCGCTGAACGCCGGGGCAGGGCAGGCCGTTACCGCGGCCCGCCAGGCTCCGACGGAATGCGCCGAGCGGCTTCGGCGATCTTTTCTCTCTCATTCGCAAGGAGCGTGGCCAAGGGCCGTCGGTTACCACCGCCGGTCTGAAGAGCGCGCTGAAAACGAACATGAAACACATCATTGCGCTGTTGCTCGAGAACGAGCCTGGAGCGCTGTCCCGCGTTGTCGCGCTGTTCTCGGCGCGGGGCTACAACATCGAAAGCCTGACCGTCGCGCCCACCGAGGATGCCTCGCTGTCGCGCATGACGATCGTCACGACCGGCTCCGACGAGGTGATCGAGCAGATCACCAAGCACCTGAACCGGCTGATCGAGGTCGTGAAGGTCGTCGATCTGACCGAAGGCGCGTTCACCGAGCGCGAGCTGATGCTGATCAAGGTGCGGGCCGTCGGCAAGGAGCGCGAGGAGATGAAGCGCATGGCCGACATCTTCCGCGGACGCATCATCGACGTCACCGAAAAGAGCTACACGATCGAGCTGACCGGCGATGCCGGCAAGCTCGATGCGTTCCTGGAGGCGATCGATCGCGCCGCCATTCTTGAAACCGTGCGCACCGGCACCAGCGGGATCGGTCGCGGCGAGCGGATCCTCCGCGTTTGAATCCCGCCCTGTTGAAGAAGGAGATCACCATGAAGGTTTACTACGACAAAGACGCCGACCTGAGCCTCGTGAAGGGCAAGAACGTCACGATCATCGGCTACGGCTCGCAAGGCCATGCGCACGCGCAGAACCTGAACGACAGCGGCGTGAAGGTCACGGTCGGCGTGCGCAAGGGCGGGCCGTCGTGGGCCAAGGCCGAAGCGGCCGGTCTGAAGGTCGCGGACGTCGCCGAGGCGGTCAAGCAGGCCGATATCGTGATGATGCTGTTGCCCGACGAGCAGATCGCGGCGGTCTACAAGAACGACGTCGAGCCAAACATGAAGCAGGGCGCGTCGCTCGCGTTCGCGCACGGCTTCAACGTGCACTACGGCCAGGTCGTGCCGCGCGCCGATCTGGACGTCTGGATGGTCGCCCCGAAGGCGCCCGGCCACACGGTGCGCAGCACCTACACGCAAGGCGGCGGCGTGCCGCACCTGATCGCGGTCCATGCCGACAAGAGCGGCAAGGCGCGCGACCTCGCGCTGAGCTACGCGACCGCGAACGGCGGCGGCAAGGCCGGCATCATCGAGACCAACTTCCGCGAGGAGACGGAGACCGACCTGTTCGGCGAGCAGGCCGTGCTGTGCGGCGGCACCGTCGAGCTGATCAAGGCCGGATTCGAGACGCTGGTCGAGGCGGGTTACGCGCCCGAGATGGCCTATTTCGAGTGCCTGCACGAGCTCAAGCTGATTGTCGACCTGATCTACGAAGGCGGCATCGCGAACATGAACTACTCGATCTCGAACAACGCCGAGTACGGCGAGTACGTGACCGGGCCGAAGATCGTGACCGACGCGACCAAGGCGGCGATGAAGCAGGTATTGCACGACATCCAGACGGGCGAGTACGCGAAGAGCTTCATCATCGAAAACCGTGCCGGTGCGCCGACGCTGCAATCGCGTCGCCGCCTGACCGCGGCGCACGATATCGAGGTCGTCGGCGAGAAGCTGCGCGCGATGATGCCGTGGATCAAGAAGAACCGCCTGGTCGACCAGTCGCGCAACTGATGGTCGCACGTCGGCGCGGGTGCCGACTCGCGTATCCTCGCGCCGATGAGTGAAGAGCCTCCGTCCTTCGACGATCCCAGCCCGCTGACCGCCGGGCTGCGCCCGCGCCGCAAAGGCCTGTACGTGCTGCCGAACGGCATCACGTTGGCCGCGCTGTTCTCGGGCTTCTATGCCGTGGTGATGGCGATCAACGGCCGTTTCGAGCTGGCATGCATCGCGGTGTTCGTCGCCGCGGTGCTCGACAGCCTGGATGGCCGCGTGGCCCGCATGACCCATTCGCAAAGTGCGTTCGGCGAGCAGATGGACAGCCTGTCGGACATGGTCAGCTTCGGCGCGGCGCCGGCGTTGATCGTCTACATCTGGGCGCTGAAGGACCTGGGGCGCTGGGGTTTCGTCCCGCCGTTCGTCTACATTGCCGGCGCGGCGCTGCGGCTAGCGCGCTTCAACGTCAACATCGGCGTCGTCGACAAGCGCTTCTTCCAGGGGCTGCCGAGCCCGGCCGCGGCGGCGCTGGTGATCGGGATGATCTGGGTGGTCGACGACGCCGGCTACAAGGCGGTGTCGACGATTCCCGTGCTCGCCTGGACCGCGTTCGCGGTCACGCTGTACGCCGGCCTGACGATGGTGACCAACGCGCCGTTCTACAGCTTCAAGGTGGTCGGCGCGCGGCGCACGGTGCCGTTCATCGTGATCGTCGCGATCGCGTTGGCGATCGCAGTCGTGATGCTCGACCCGCCGCGGGTGCTGTTCGCGGTCTTCTGCGCCTACGGGCTGTCCGGCTACGTGGTCTATGCATGGCGGCGCATGAAGGGCAAGCCGGCCAGCGTGATTGCCGTGTCGACCGACGAGCCCGACGAGCAGGGCCTGCACCGCTGACGCGCACACGCAAACTTTCGTGCTACATTCGCGCCCATGACCTTTCGTGCCCCGATCGCGCTAGCCCTGCTTCTAGGAGAACCACGGGTTCGCTGATCGACCACGTCTGCACGCACGTTTTCGCACTCAACGGCCCGTATGCAACCTGCAGCGGGCCGTTTGTCATTTCTCGTGCTGCTGGTTGCCCCATCGAACAGAACATCGGAAGCACCGCCACCATGATGTTGAAGCAACCGCAAGCCAAGTACCGCGCCTTCGCGCCCATCCGCCTCGCCGACCGCCGCTGGCCCGACGCCGTGCTGACGAAGGCGCCGATCTGGCTCAGCACCGACCTGCGCGATGGCAATCAGGCGCTGATCGAGCCGATGGACGTGCCGCGCAAGCTGCGGATGTTCGAGATGCTGGTGCGTATCGGCTTCAAGGAGATCGAGGTCGGATTCCCATCGGCCTCGCAGGTCGAGTTCGACTTCGTGCGCAAGCTGATCGAGGAGAAGCGCATCCCCGACGACGTGACGATCCAGGTGCTGACGCAGGCCCGCTCGCACCTGATCGAGCGCACGTTCGAGGCGCTGGTCGGTGCGCCGCGCGTGATCGTGCACCTGTACAACGCGGTCGCGCCGGTGATGCGCAAGGTCGTGCTCGGACTGGACGAGGGCGGCATCGTCGCGCTCGCGACCGAGCATGCCGCGCTGATCCGTGACCTCGCCGCGAAGCAGCCCGAGACCGACTGGCGTTTCGAGTACTCGCCCGAGATGTTCTCGGGCACCGAACTCGAATTCAGCAAGCGTGTGGTCGACGCCGTCACCGAGGTCTGGGCGCCGACGCCGCAGCGCACCTGCATCATCAACCTGCCGTCCACCGTCGAGCATTCGACGCCGAATGTCTTCGCCGACATGATCGAGTGGATGCATCGCCACCTCGCGCGCCGCGACGGCATCGTGCTGTCGGTGCATCCGCACAACGATCGCGGCACCGGCACCGCAGCCGGCGAGCTCGCGCTGATGGCCGGCGCCGACCGGATCGAAGGTTGCTTGTTCGGCAACGGCGAGCGCACCGGCAACGTCGACTTGGTCAACATCGCGCTGAACCTCTACACGCAAGGCATCGCGCCAGGACTCGATTTCTCGGACATCGACGAAGTGCGCCGCTGTGTCGAGCACTGCAACCAGATCCCGGTGCACCCGCGCCATCCGTACGTCGGCGACCTGGTCTACACCTCGTTCTCGGGTTCGCACCAGGATGCGATCAAGAAGGCGTTCGCCGCACGCCGCGACGGTGACGTCTGGGACATGCCATACCTGCCGATCGATCCGAAGGACCTCGGCCGCAGCTATGACGCGGTAATCCGCGTCAACAGCCAGTCCGGCAAGGGCGGCATCAGTTATCTGCTCGAGGCCGAGTACGGGCTCGAGCTGCCGCGCCGCCTGCAGATCGAGTTCAGCCAGATCGTGCAGGCCGTGCTCGACGACAGCGGCAAGGAGCTCTCGGCCGGGCAGCTTTGGCGCATCTTCGAGCTGGAGTACGGGCTGGGCGATGACGTGCAGGGGGGCGTGTCGCGCATCGCTGTCTCGGATACCGGGACGCGCGGTGGCGTGCGCGTGCAGGCCGAGGCACGCATCGCGGGCGAGACCGTTGCGATCGACGGCGAGGGCAGCGGGCCGATTGATGCATTCGTTGCCGGGCTGAACCAGCGGACCGCGTCGAACGTGCGCGTGCTCGACTACCACGAGCACTCGATCGCGAGCGGCGCCGACGCGCGCGCGGTCGCGTACCTCGAGCTGCGTGTCGGCGCGTCCGAGACCGTGTTCGGCGTCGGCATCGACACCAACATCGTCGCCGCGTCGCTGAAGGCGATCGTCTCGGGCCTCGCTCGAACGAAGCGCGTGCCGGCGCGCGACGTCGAAACGCCGCTCGCCGCCTAACATCACACTTGCGAGACATCCCAAGAGGAGCAACACGATGGCTGCCGACAAGCTGATCATCTTCGACACCACCTTGCGCGACGGCGAGCAATCGCCCGGCGCGTCGATGACCAAGGACGAGAAGCTGCGCATCGCGCGCCACCTGGAGCGCCTGAAGGTCGACGTGATCGAGGCCGGCTTCGCGGCCTCGTCGAACGGCGACTTCGACGCGGTGCGCGCGATCGCGCACGCGATCAAGGACAGCACGGTCTGCTCGCTGGCGCGTGCCAACGACCGCGACATCTCGCGCGCCGCCGAGGCGCTCGAAGGCGGCGCGGCGACGCGCATCCACCTGTTCCTCGCGACCAGCCCGCTGCACATGGAAAAGAAGCTGCGGATGACGCCGGACCAGGTGTACGAGCAGGCACGGCTGTCGACCCGCTTCGCGCGCAACCTCTCGGGCGATGTCGAGTTCTCGCCGGAAGACGGCTACCGTTCCGAGCCGGACTTCCTGTGCCGCGTGCTCGAGGCGGTGATCGCCGAAGGCGCGACGACGATCAACATTCCCGACACGGTCGGCTATGCGATCCCCGAGCTGTACGGCCACTTCATCCGGCAGCTGCGCGAGCGCATCCCGAATTCCGACAAGGCGGTCTGGTCGGTGCACTGCCACAACGACCTCGGCATGGCGGTCGCGAACTCGCTGGCCGGCGTCAAGCTCGGCGGCGCTCGCCAGGTCGAATGCACGATCAACGGGCTGGGCGAGCGTGCCGGCAACTGCTCGCTCGAGGAAGTCGTGATGGCGGTGAAGACGCGGCGCGACTACTTCGGCCTCGAGCTCGGCATCGACACGACGCAAATCGTGCCGGCTTCGCGGCTGGTCTCCCAGACCACCGGTTTCGTCGTCCAGCCGAACAAGGCGGTGGTCGGCGCGAACGCATTCGCGCATGCCAGCGGCATTCACCAGGACGGCGTGCTGAAGGCGCGCGACACCTACGAGATCATGCGCGCCGAGGACGTGGGCTGGTCCGCGAACAAGATCGTGCTGGGCAAGCTCTCGGGCCGCAATGCGTTCAAGCA
>DATEFR010000376.1:0-2805 GCA_035280545.1 Burkholderiaceae bacterium
CGCGCGGCGTGCCGTCGGCCGCGGTGGTCTGCACCGCCGCCGTGCCCTCGCCGGGCAAGGGCGGCGTGATGAAGCGCGACACGAGCACGCGCGCCGAGTCGCCGGTCACCGACAGGTGGCGCGGGTTCGCGCCCACGTCCAGCGACGCCAGCGTCGCGCCGCTGGCACCGTCGAGCGCGAGCAGCCGGCCCGCTGCCTGGAGGCTGACATAGGCCGTGCCGCTCGGTGCGAAGACGATGCCGTAGGGCTGCGAGGCGCGCGGCAGCGCAATGCTGCGCGAGACCGCGAGCGTGGATGCGTTGATGATCGTGATCGACGCCGCATCGCGGTTCACGACCCAGACCTCGCCGTTCGGTGCGAGGGCCAGCGTGCGTGGCGCGCTGCCGGTGGCGATCTCGGCCACGCGCGCATTGCTGCCGGTATCGATGACGCTGACCGAATCGTTGTCGGGGTTCACGACCCACAAGCGTGTCGTCGCGCCGCTGCGCGTTTCGAGCAACATCGGCGACGAGGCCCTCGCGAGATTCGCCGTCGCGCTGCGGTAGACCGCCTGCATGAAGCTCTTGGTGCCGGTCTGGCCGGCGGTGTTGCGCACCGTCAGCGTCACCAGGTACAGGCCCGGGCTCGCATACGCGTGCGTGGCCGAGCTGCTGACGGAGTAAGGCGAGCTGCTGCCATCGCCGAAGTCCCAGCTGAACTCGAGGCCGGCCGCGTCCAGCCCGGGCGTCCAGCTCGCCGAACTGCCGAGGCTCACCGGCGGCGCCGCGACCGAACCGAGCACCGGCAAGGCCGTGGCAGGCGAAAGCTGCTGTGCGAGAAAACCGGCGCTTGTGGTGAACGTGGTGTCGCTCGCCTGGATGTCGACCCAGACCTGACCGTCGCGATGGCGCACCACGCGTGCCGGGAAGTTCTTCGATCGCAAGGTCAGCCCGCTGCCCGACAACCCGGGCTCGGCGCAGAAGGTGGCGTCGCTGAAGAACAGCGCGGTCGCCGCGTACGCGCTCAGCTGCAGACGGTAGTTGGCGTGGCGCAGCCACTTGCCCGGCGTGGCGACCGACTCGAACGAGACGCACGACGCATCGGCCAGGCCATTGCGCGCGACGTACTGTGCGGGCGCGAGGGTCGCGGCGGTCGGCGGGCTGCCGAGCGCCGACAGCACCGCGAGCTTGGCGGTGTCGAGCGAGATCGCCGCACCGCTCACCGCCACGCTGCCCAGCTCGAGCGTCGCACCGCGCGGCAAGGTCGCGCGCGGCGCGAAGCTGGCGTCGGCCCGGAAGACCGCATCGTCGGCGACGGCCTCGAGCCACAGCTCGGCGCCGCGGTGGCGCAGCACCAGCTCGCTCTGCGCCTTCGACCGCAGCGTCACCCCCGCGCCCGACATACCGGCCTCGGGGCAGAACGTGGCGTCGTCGCGGAACGCCGCGCTGCCGTCGCTCGCGGCCAGCGCCACCTGCGTGCCTTGCTTGCGCAGCCACTGGCCGCTGGAGGCGACAGCCTCGAGCGACACGCAGCGCGCGTCCGCGAGGCCGTTGCGTACCCAGAACTGCGCCGCAGCGGGTGCTGCTGCCGTGTTCGGCACAGCGGCCAGCACGCCGGTCCCCGTACCATCCGCGGCGATCGACTGACCCATGGCATTGATGCTCTCGAGGGCCAGGGCCTGGTTGCGCGGCAGGTCGGTCTGCGCCGCCGGCAGATTGCCGTTCAGGCCGAGCCCGACGATCACCGAGCGCGAAGGCACGCCGTCGGCGTTCAGCGCGACGATCTGGTAGTAGCCGGGCGGCGCGACGCTGGCGCTGGCCGGCATCGCGGTGGTCAGCAGGTTGCCGTCCTGCGTGAAGCTCAGCTCCTGAAAACGCTGCGTGCTGTTGAAGGAGTGCGTCACCGTCCCGTTCGCCAGCAGCACAAGGCGCGCGACGGGCGCGGTATCGGTCATGCGGATCTGCGCCGAGCCGCCGTGGCTGAAGCCGAGCGCACTGATCGACGACATCGTCGGCCGGGCCGCGAGCTGGGCCACGCCGCCGACGTTCTTGAAGAGATACGGCGGGTAGTAGATCTCAGCGTTCAGGTTGTTCACCGGCCCCGGTGCGCCGCCGCCCGTGGACAGCACGGCGCCGTTCGCGAGCAGCAAGGTCGCCGAGTGGTAGACGCGGATCTGCGCGGCGCTGGCGCCGAGGGCCCAGCTGCCGGAGGCAGGATCCCAGATCTCGGCGGCGTAGACGGCATCGCTGCCGCCGTTGTTGCCCACGGCCGTCCCGCCGGTCACGAGCACCTTGCCGTCGGGCAGCACGAGGGAGTTCGCGAACCGGCGGGCGTAGGCCATCGGCGCGGTGTCGCTCGCGACGGGCGCAGCGCCGTTGATGTCGACCACGGTCGCCAGATTGCTGGCCGGCAGGCCGTCGCCGTTGAAGTAGCCGTTGCCGCCGACCTGCAGCACCTTGCCGGGTGCATACATCACGGCGGTGCTGGTGGCGCCGACGTTGACCGGCATCGTCTTGCTGGCCGGGCCCTTGAACGTGCCGAGCACGGTGACCGACCCGGCGCCATCGTTGGCGCTCGCATCCAGCGACCACATCGTCTCCGCCGAAATGCCGAACACGCGGCCGTTCGGCCCGACCCAGGCACGCGGGTACGAGGCCCGCAGATAGTCGGGCCCGAATGCCTCGCGGCTGCGCGCGCCGGTCAGGCTGCGCCAGCCGGTGCCGAGGGTGTAGATCTCGGGCGTCATCGACACCGTCCCGGCCGCGATCGCCGCGTCGGGGTTGTCGGCCATCGCTTCCTGATACGGGTCCATTCCGCCGAGGATGA
>DATEFR010000377.1:0-7297 GCA_035280545.1 Burkholderiaceae bacterium
GGCGCAGACGCGCTGGGGCAGTGCCAGCGCCGACGGCTCGATCCGCCTGAACTGGCGGCTGGTCCACTTCGCGATGTCCAGCATCGACTACGTCGTCGCGCACGAGCTCGCGCACCTGCGCCACATGGACCACAGTCCGCGTTTCTGGGACGTCGTGCGCTCGGTGCTGCCGGATTTCGAGGCCACGCGCGAGCAGCTGCGCGATGGCGTCGTGCCGGTGTTCGACTGACGGCCGACGGTTGCGTCAGCTCGGCGAGTACGGGCTCGCAAGCCCCACATAGCGCTTCGCGATCGGCGCCGCATAGTCGCCGCGCTTGCTGGTCGCGAGCCCGAGCGACACCAGGCTCTCCGCGAGCTTGACCGCCGCGGCGACGCCGTCGATCACCGGCACGCCGAGCTCGTGCTGCAGCCGCCGGCACAGGTCGGTCATGCCGGCGCAGCCCAGCACGATCGCGCCGGAGCGGTCGTGCACCAGCGCGTGCGCGGCCGCATCGCGCACGCGCGCATAGGCGTTGCTGGCCGGGTCCTCGAGCTCGAGCACCGCGATGTCGGTGCCGTGGATGCCCTTGCAGCGCCGCTCGAAGCCGTACTGCAGCACCAAGTGCTCGGCGATCACGCAGGTGCGCGTCAGTGTCGTGACGACCGAAAAGCCAGTCGCGAGCAGCGTTGCTGCATGGAACGCGGCTTCGGCGATGCCGATCACCGGGCCGCGGGCGATCTCGCGAGCGGCGTGCAGGCCCGGGTCGCCGAAGCAGGCGATCACGTGGGCGTCGGCGCCAGCGGCTTCGCCGAGCCGTACCTGCTCGGTCACGCCGGCGGCGGCCCAGACGTCGTCGAGATGGTCTTCGATCGAGCCGGCGCCGAAGCTGGGCTGGACCGCCGCGATGCGGGTGCCGGCCGCGGCAGCGGCCGCTGCGGCCGCGCCGATCTTCTCGGTCATCGAGGCGGTCGTGTTGGGGTTGATCACGCGGATCTGCATGGCGTTACTCCGTTGATCGCGACACCATTTTGTATACAAAGTGGCGACGCGGCGTGAAGCTGGAAGCAAGTCGCACGCCCGTAGGGGATGCCTGATGGCGCCCCAAAGCCGAGCATCTCTCGTCGGCAATCTCCCTGAATGGTGCGTGCTTGGCAGTTGCTCGCAAGCGTTTGACCGAGTCGGCTGCGCCGATTCGGTGCGGCGTCGGTGGCACATGCTTTGCATACAGATCGCGGCATGGCCGACTCCAGCCTTGTCCTGACCGCGCTGACGAAGAAGTACGGCGACACGGTCGCGGTCGACGCGATCGACCTGACGATCGCGTCGGGCAGCTACTGCTGCCTGCTCGGGCCCTCCGGCTGCGGCAAGACCTCGACGCTGCGCATGATCGCAGGCCACGAGCGCACGTCCAGCGGCGAGATCCTGCTGGGCGGCAAGTACGTGACGAACGCATCGCCCGCCGAGCGCGGCACCGCGATGATGTTCCAGAGCTACGCGCTGTTCCCGCACCTGTCGGTGCTCGACAACGTCGCGTTCAGCTGGAAGATGCGCGGCAAGGCGACGGCCGAACGCCATGCCCGCGCGCAGGAGCTGCTGCAGCTCGTCGCGATGACGCCGTACCTGAGCCGCCTGCCCAGCGAACTGTCCGGAGGCCAGCAGCAGCGCGTCGCGCTGGCCCGCGCGCTGATGACCGAGCCGCGCGTGCTGCTGCTGGACGAGCCGCTGTCGGCGCTCGACCCGTTCTTGCGCGTGCAGATGCGCGCCGAGCTGAAGCGCTGGCAGCACCAGCTCGGCTTCACGTTCGTGCATGTCACGCACTCGCAGGAAGAGGCGATGGCGCTGGCCGACCAAGTCGTCGTGATGAACCACGGGAAGATCGAACAGAGCGGCACTGCGCGCGAGGTTTTCAACGCGCCGCGATCCGAGTTCGTCGCGCGTTTCATCGGCGCGCACAACGTGATCGCGACGCCGCCCGGCAAGGTCGCGGTGCGCGCCGACCGGCTGCGCCTGCAACACACCGCGTACGGCGTGAACGGCGAGGCCGCGCGTGCCGTCGCGGTGCGCGCGGTCGAGTACCAGGGCACGCACGTGCAGGTCAGCGTTGCGCCCGACGGCGACGCGTCCGACGGCCCCTGGACCGTGACCTTGCCCGATGCCGAGTTCGACGCCGCGCCGCTCGCGCCCGGCGACGCCGTGTACGTCTCGTGGGCGAACGAGGCCGCCCATCCCTTGTATTGATCAACCCCGAGGAGAGAGAGCCATGTCCGACGACATCAAGACCCCGACGAATCCGCAGCGCCGCACGCTGATCAAGGGCGTGGCCGCCGCCAGCGGTGCGATGGCGTTCCCGTACGTGCGCGCGGCCGACCCGATCACGCTGCGCTACCTGGGCACCGCGGTCAACCAGGACAAGGCGATCGCCGAGAAGTTCAAGGCCGACACCGGCATCACGATCCAGTACATCCCGGTCACGACCGACGACGTGACCAAGCGCGCCGTCACCGCGCCGAACTCGTTCGACCTGATCGACACCGAGTACTTCTCGCTGAAGAAGATCATCCCGACCGGCAACCTGCTGGGCATCGACACCAAGCGCATCAAGAACGCCGACAAGATCACCACCCTCTTCACGAAGGGCGAGGTCGCCGGCAAGAAGGTCGGCGATCAGGGCACCGCGCCGAAGAAGGTGATGTACCTCGACAAGCCCGACGCGAAGACCTTCTCGGCCGCGCCCACCCAGTTCATGACGCTGATCCCGACCGTCTACAACGCCGACACGCTGGGCATCCGGCCCGACCTGATCAAGCGCCCGATCGAGAGCTGGAAGGAGCTGCTGAACCCCGAGTTCAAGGGCAAGACGGCGATCTTGAACATCCCGTCGATCGGCATCATGGACGCGGCGATGGTCGTCGAGGCGATGGGCCTGTACAAGTACCCCGACAAGGGGAACATGACGAAGAAGGAAATCGACCTGACGATCAAGACGCTGATCGAGGCGAAGAAGGCCGGCCAGTTCCGCGCGCTGTGGAAGGACTTCAACGAAAGCGTGAACCTGATGGCCTCGGGCGAGGTGGTGATCCAGTCGATGTGGTCGCCGGCCGTGACCGCCGTGCGCACCAAGGGCATCGCCTGCACGTTCCAGCCGCTGAAGGAAGGCTATCGCGCCTGGGCGGCCGGCTTCGGCGTGCCGAAGAGCGTGACCGGCAAGAAGGCGGACGCGGTGTACGAGTTCATCAACTGGTTCCTCGACGGCTGGGCCGGTGCCTACCTGAACCGCCAGGGCTACTACAGCGCGGTGCTCGAGACCGCGAAGGCCAAGATGGAAGCCTACGAGTGGGCCTACTGGATGGAAGGCAAGGCCGCGACGTCGGACATCAAGTCGCCCAACGGCGAGCTCCTCGCGAAGGCCGGCGCGGTGCGCGACGGCGGCAGCTACGAGCAGCGCATGGGCGGCATCGCCTGCTGGAACGCGATCATGGACGAGAACGCGTACATGGTGCAGAAGTGGAATGAGTTCGTCGCCGCGTAGTGCCCCGGCGTGGCTGCAGGCCGCGCCGTTCGGGATCGTCTTCGTGTTGTTCCTGGTGCTGCCGCTCGTGCTGGTCGCGGCGGTCAGCTTCTGGAAAGCGAGCGACTACGAGCTGATCCCGGCGTTCACCGTGCAGAACTACGTGCAGGCGTTCGACGGCTGCGCGAGCGTCTTTGGGAACGGCGGCGAGCTGTGCGTCACGCTGAAGACCTACCTGTCGACGCTGAAGTTCTGCGTGCTGGTCTGGGCGATCACGCTCGCGATCGGCTTCGCGGTCGCGTACTTCCTCGCGTTCCACGTGCGCTCGACCGGCATGCAGACGCTGCTGTTCATCCTGTGCACGGTGCCGTTCTGGACCAGCAACGTGATCCGCATGATCTCGTGGGTGCCGCTGCTGGGTCGCAACGGGCTGATCAACCAGGGCTTGCAGGGCCTGGGCCTCACGAGCGCACCGGTCGAGTGGCTGCTGTTCTCCGACTTCTCGGTCGTGCTCGCGTTCGTGCACCTCTACACGATGTTCATGATCGTGCCGATCTTCAACTCGATGATGCGCATCGACCGTGCGCTGCTCGAGGCCGCGCGCGACGCCGGCGCGAGCGGCTGGCAGACGGTCTGGAACGTCGTCGTGCCGCTCTCGCGCACCGGCATCATCATCGGCTCGATCTTCGTGATCACGATCGTGATGGGCGACTTCGTGACCATCGGCGTGATGGGCGGCCAGCAGATCGCCTCGGTCGGCAAGATCATCCAGGTGCAGACCTCGTACCTGCAGTTCCCGATGGCCGCGGCCAATGCGGTGATCCTGCTGATCGTCACGCTGATGATGATCTGGGGGCTGACCAAGCTGGTCGACATCCGCAAGGAGCTCTGAGATGCGCGACGACGCCAAGCGCCCCGCCTCGTTCTACGCGTTGGCCGCGGTGTTCGCGCTGTTCGTGCTGTTCCTGTACGGCCCGGTGCTGACGATCTTCGTGCTCAGCTTCCAGGGGCCGGAAGGCGGGCTGACGTTCCCGATGCGCGGGGTCTCGCTGCACTGGTTCGCGAAGCTCTGGGAAGGCATGGGCGTGGTCGACGTCGCGGCCGCGTTTCGCCGCTCGGTCGCGCTGGGCGGCGTCGTGATGGCGCTGACCGTGCTGCTCTCGCTGGGCGCCGGGCTCGCGTTTCGCAAACGATTCGCAGGCTCGGGGCTGTTGTTCTACGTCTCGGTCGCCAGCCTCATCATGCCGTCCATCGTCGTTTCGCTGGGCATCGGGCTGCAATTCCGCCTGATCGACAGCGGCGTGAAGGCCTTGCTCGAATCGGGCGGCGCGGCGGGCTGGCTCGAAGGCTACGGCACCGCGATGGGCTTGTTCACGTCGGCGCTCGGTGCGCACCTGACCTGGACGCTGCCGTTCGGCCTGTTGATCATGCTCGCGGTGTTCAATCGCTTCAACCCGGCCTACGAGGAAGCGGCCGCGGACCTGGGCGCGACGCCGTGGCAGAGCTTCCGCCATGTCGTGCTGCCGCTGATTGCACCCAGCCTGGTCGGCGTCGGCATGTTCGGCTTCACGTTGAGCTGGGACGAGATCGCCCGCACGTCGCAGGCGATCGGCGACGTCAACACGCTGCCGCTGGAACTGCAGGGCCTGACCAGCACGGTGACGACGCCGGCGATCTACGCGCTGGGCACGGTGACCACCGTCGTGTCGTTCGTCGTGATGGGGTGCACCTGGGCCCTGATGCGGTGGCTGCGCGCGCGGGCGGCGCGGCGTGCGGCGAGGTGACGCCGCAGCCGCTGCCGCGCTGACAGAATCGGGTCGATGCCGAAGAAGACCAGCCACGAAGCGACCTCCGCGCCGGCGGTGACGATGCCGGCCGACCGGGTCTACGAGGCGATCTACGCCGCGATCGTCGACCATCGCCTCGTGCCGGGCTCGCGCCTGCGCGAGGAGGAGCTGGCGCAGACCTTCGCGGTGTCGCGCACGCTGGTGCGCCAGGCGCTGCACCGGCTCGCGCAGGACGGCGTGATCCTGCTTCGGCCCAATCGCGGTGCGGTCGTGCCCGAGCCGACGCGGCGCGACGGCGAGCATGTGTTCGATGCGCGCCGCGTCGTCGAGTGCGAGGTCGCGCGGCGCCTGGCCGGCAAGCTCGATGCGGCCCAGCTGGCGGCGCTGCGCCGCATCGTCGACGCCGAGGTGCGCGCGACCCGTTCGCAGAACAAGCAGGAGGCGATCCGCCTGTCGGGCGAGTTCCACCTGCAGCTCGCGCAGATGAGCGGCAACCCGATCTTCGTGCGGCTGCTCGAGGAGCTGCTGCCGACGACCTCGCTGCTGATGGCGCTGTACAAGGCGCCGGGCCAGCCGATGTGCGTCGCGCACAGCCACCAGCAGCTGCTGACCAAGCTGGGCGCGAGCGGCGGCGGCGCCGCGGCGGCCACCGAGATGCGACGCCACCTGAACGAGATCGAGCGCTCGCTGGGGCGGCCGCCGCTGCCCGCCGCGGCACCGCTGCGCGACGTGTTCAAGTCGTATCGGAGCGCGGCATGACGTTCCCGGCGCCGCGCTCGCACGGCCGCTTCGCCTACTCGGCGATCGAGTCGCGGCCGCCGCTGCGCTGGCCCAACGGGGCGCGGCTCGCGGTCTACATCGGGTTCAATCTCGAGCATTTCGCATTCGGCGAAGGGCTGGGCGCGGGCATTGCGCCGGCTTCGCCGCCGCCCGACGTGCTGAACCACGCGTGGCGCGAGTACGGCAACCGGGTCGGCGTCTGGCGTTGCCGCGACCTGTTCGACGAGCTGGGCTGGCCGGTCGGTGCGCTGATCAACACCGCGTTGTTCGAGCATTGCCCCGAGGTCGTCGAAGCCTTCGTGCAGCGCGGCGACGAGCTGATCGCGCACGGCCACACGAATGCCGAGCGCCAGGGCAGCTGGCCCGAAGACGCCGAACGCGCGCTGCTGCGCCATTGCCGCGAGCGCATCGCGCAGGCGCAGCAGGGGCGCGTGCCGGCCGGGTGGCTCTCGCCTTGGATCTCCGAGAGCGCCGCGACGCCCGACCTGCTGTGCGAGGAAGGCTACCGCTACACGCTGAACTGGTGCCACGACGACCAGCCGACGCGCCTGGCCACGCGTGCCGGCCCGTTGTGGTCGGTGCCGTACCCGCAGGAGCTCAACGACATCCCGATGATCATGGGCCGACAGATGGACGCGAAGGACTTCGCGCAGATGATCGTCGACCAGTTCGTCGAGATGCTCGAGCAGTCGCAACGCGGGCCGCTGGACCAGGCGCTGGTGATGGGCATTGCGCTGCATCCGTACATCGTGGGCCAGCCTTACCGCCTGCGGCACCTGCGCCAGGCGCTGCGGCACATCGCGGCGCAGGCATCGGGCGGCGGCGACGTGTGGATCACGACGCCCGGGGCGATCGTCGAGGCCATGCCAGCGGACTGGCCGGTTTGACAGCACGCCTCGAGCCGTGCGCTCGGCTACGCCGGCGCGAAGCGGTAGATGCCGTCGGTGTCGAGCGAGCGCCGCAACTGCCCGCGTTGCCACAGCGCGTGCAGATGCGCAATCGATTCGCCCATCGCGAAGGTCGTCTGGTGCAGGTCCAGCGGCCGCTTGAACAGCACCTTGAGCAACCCCGCCGCGTGCTGCGGCTCGCGCGCGCAGGCGGCCAGCACATCGGCGAAGCGCTCGTCGTGGTGCGCGGCGAGCTGATCGATTCGCGTGTGCAGCCCCTTGAACGGCCGGCCGTGCGACGGCAGCACCAGGGTGTCGGCCGGCAGCCCGCGCAGGCGCTGGATCGAGTCGAGGT
>DATEFR010000378.1:0-19559 GCA_035280545.1 Burkholderiaceae bacterium
AGACGCGAACCGGCACGAATTGTCCGGGGTTGTCGTGCATCAGCGTCGTGAACTGCTGGCCGCGGTAGTCGTAAGTCACCTGGTAGCCGACGATCCGCGTCTGGACGTCTTCCACGTCCCGGCAGGTCGTCACTTCGCGCGTCGCGGGCACGGGCTGCCAGCGATCGCGGTTGGCGAGGTTGTCGCCGGTGAAGGCCCCCACGACGGCACCCACCGCAGTCGCCGCTTCGCGGCCGTGCCCGCCACCGACCTGGTTGCCGATCAGCGCGCCCACCACGCCACCCAGGACGGCGCCGCCGTAGTCTCGCCCGCCGCCACGGCGCGGCTCATTGACCCACTGGTTGCTGCATTCCTGGCGCGGCACGCGCACGCTCTCGTACTGCGGATCGACACTGACGACGCGCGCGTTGTCGACGTAGGTCTGGGCGTGCGCCGACAGCGAGGCAACGGCGAGGAACGAGACGAGGGCGATGCGCTTCACGGATGACTCCTGGGGTTGGCGATGAGCGCATCTTGCGGGCTCCATCGTGAACCCAAGCTGAACGCAGTTGATGCCGAACCGCGTTTCCCGGGCTTGAACCCGCGAGCGCCGGCTTTTGCGATCGCAGACTTCCAAGGGGCACGAGCGGGACATCCACAGTCCGTCTGAAACGGACTTGACTGGGCATCGGACAGCTTTGGGTGGTTGTTCGTGACGCTGCAGGTTCTGCCACGTTGATCCACCCGGCGCCGACACCGGGCGTGCGGCTGGAGCGGTCGAGTGGCCTTGAGCGTCTGGGTCCCCGATGGTCCAAAAGGTCGGCGCGACGACCGCCATCGGATCGCCGTCTCCAGTCGATACTATCGGCCGCTCGACTTGGAAGTCCCTCGGTCATGCTCAAGACAACGCGCTCTTTCGTTCGACTCGCCTTGGTCGTCATGGCCTTTGCCTGGCTGAGCTGCCGGGCACAGGCGCAAGCTCCAATTCCCGCCGGCCCGTTGCACGTGGGGCATATCCACTTCGAGTTCGCCATCTACTACCCGGAATCGCCCGCAAAAGAGCCGATGACGGTGTTGAAGGAACGGATGCGGGCCGGCGAGGGTGTTCCGAAACTCATGACGTCCATGCCCGACAAGCCGCCTGCCTCCGCGGTTCTTGTGGCGACGCTCAACACGACGGCGCAGAAGAACTATCGCCCACCCGATCTCCAGATGGTTCTACGATTCGGGCGAGGCCTGACGCGCGATCAGGCGGAAGCACTCCAGCGCGCCGAACGCGCGTTGATCCTTGATTTCGCGCACCCGGCATCGATGTCGGCAAGCGCGCTGCGCACCGCCCTTCAGCTCGCTGAGCAGGTTGCTCGCGATACGAACGGCCTGTTGTGGGACGAAGAGACGCGCGAGATCTTCACGCCCGACGAATGGCACAAGCGCCGCCTCGATTCATGGGCGGGTGACACACCAGACGTGTTGCAGCACACCGTTATCCATGCCTACAAGAGCGACAAGCAAGTGCGTGCCATCACGCTCGGCATGGCGAAGTTCGGGTTGCCCGATGTCGTCGTGAGCGACTTTTCTTGGTCGTCGAACCGGCCGGTCGGTAACTTGATCAACTTGTTCGCGCAGGCGATGGTCGAAGGTGCAGTCATCAAGACGTCGGGTGTGTACGACCTGGGCTTGCGTTCCGTGAGGAACGCAAACGTTCGGCAGGCGCAGCTGGCAACGCTGAAACCGAACGCCACGGCGATCGCCAAGTTATCGCTCGTCAAAGGAATCTGGGAAGACGGGGATCCTCGCAATCGACTCGTCGAGATCAAGTTCGATCGGTATCCGGGGCCTGATCACTACGCGCGTCAAGAAGCTATGCTGGGCGCCCTGTTCGGCTCCGAGGATTCCGTCCAACGTGTAAGGCACACGAACGAGCTGCTCGAGGCGAGCAAAGCGGCCAACGCCAAGCTGCCGGGTTTGCGAGAAGCGTTCAGGCGCGGCTTGCAGCCGGGCGAGTACATTCAGGTGAAAGCTCCGTTTGCGACGCCGGATGGCGGCAACGAATGGATGTGGGTAGAGGTGACGAGCTGGGATGGAGACGTCATCAGCGGCCTTCTGAAGAACGAACCCGCCAACATACCGAGCCTGCACGGCGGCCAGCAGGTCACGGTCTCTCAAAGCAAGGTCTTCGACTACATCCGACGTGGCGCCGACGGGCGCGAGGATGGCAACGAAACGGGAAAGATCCTGCAACGCCTGCAGAACGCTCGGAAGTAGTTTGCGGTTGGAATCGCTTGAGGCGTTCCGCGGCGGTTGCTGTCCGTCGCCGGCGAGAGAACCGCGCCAAACAGTCTCCTCAAATGCGGTGGAAGACGTCTGCCGTTTCGGCAGTTGACGCTGCCGCAGTTTGGAGCGTCCCTGCGAGCCAACGCTCAGGTCAAGCGGCTGGCGATCCGCCCGCAGCTCGGTCCCCGGCGGATTTGGCGAGCTCGAGGAGGCTCAGCCATAGCCGGACGTCGAATTCGAGCTGGTGATAGCTTGGCTCCATGAGGGTGCACAGCGCATAGAACGGCTTGCCGTGTTCGCGCTCCTTCAAGTGCGCCAGGGCGCCTGCCTGAACAGGCCGGCGATACGGATTCTCGCGTTTGGCTTTGAGATTGCCGCCCTGAACTCGCGAGACGGTCGTGTGCGTACCAAGAGCCTGCTGTACAAGGTGGAGTCGGCTGTCGTAGACGACCTTCGCGATCGGCCCGGCGTTGCGCATGCAGCGGCTCTTCAGTTTCGCAACATAGTCGCACAGCGCGCCATCGCTGAACACGTCGTGGGACTCGGGGTAGCGGGTCACTGCTGAAGCAACGTATCGGAACGCGCTGCGTCAGGCCGTGCAGGGGATTGCGCGGCTGAACTCGCGGTGGGGGTGATATGGACATTCCGGTGATCGAACTCGCCTCGGCTACACCCGCAACAGCGTCTTGATCGCCCGCCGCTCATCCATCGCCTTGTAGCCCTCGGCCACATCGGCCAGCGGGATCTGCAGATCGAAAACCTTGCCCGGGTCGATACGGCGCGTCAGCACCAGATCGATCAAGCGCGGCAGGAAGCGCCTGACCGGCGCGGGGCCGCCGAGCATTCCGGTCTGAGAGAAGAAGAGCCGTTGGCCGTCGAGCTGGACGCCATGCGGCACGCCGACGTAGCCGATCATCGAGCCCGGCCGCGCAATCGCGAGCGCCTGCTCCATCGATTCGGCCGTGCCGACGCATTCGAGCACCGCGTCGGCGCCGATGTGGTCGGTCAGCTGCCTGATCTTCGCCACGCCCTCGTCGCCACGTTCGGCCACGATGTGGGTGGCGCCGTATTCCAGTGCCAATGCCTGGCGCGATGTGTGCCGGCTCATCGCGACCACGCGAGCGGCGCCCAGCTGTTTGGCGGCCAGCACGCCCATCAGTCCGACAGCGCCGTCGCCGACCACCACTGTTGTGCACCCCGGCTTCACCTGCGCCGCCACAGCCGCATACCAACCGGTGCCCAGCACGTCCGAGGCTGCGAGCAGGCCAGGTATCAGGTCCTCGGCCGGTTGCTCGTCAAGCGCGACGAGCGTGCCGTCCGCGAGCGGCACACGTGCGAACTGCGACTGCGCTCCCGTCATGAATTCGCGCTGCACGCATGACGAAGGGAATCCGAACCGGCAGTGCGGGCATGTGTTGTCCGAGAGGCAGAACGAGCCCACGACGAACTGCCCAGGCTTCACCGTGGTGACAGCGCTGCCGACGTCGACCACGGTGCCGCAGTATTCGTGGCCCATGTACATCGGCGCGGTGACCGGGTTCAGGCCACGATAAGGCCAGAGGTCCGAGCCGCAGACGCAAGTGGCGGCCAGCTTGATGACGGCGTCGGTCGGCTTCTGAATGGTCGGCTCGGGCATGTCTTCGATGCGCACGTCGCCCGGCGCGTAGAGCTTGGTTCCCAGCATGTCAAAGGTTCCTTGTCGAAGAAGTCAGGGTTTGGAGTGCTTTTCGATCGCCGCGAGCACACGCTGACCGGCTTGCGCGTCGACTCGAGCAGCGAGTTCCGTTCCGAACGTCTTGAGCTGCTCGGCAGTCAAGCCGACGTTCATGCTGATCCGGATGTGCGCAAGCAGCTGCGGCTCGACGCCATCCATCGCCGCCAGGGCCGCAACGGTCGCAAGCTCCCGGCTTGGCCAGTCCACGTTGTCTCGGGCGAAGATGTCGCCGAACAGGTGCGACTTCAGGAACTGATCGATCGCCGGCGCGAACTCGAACAACGCTCCGCGCACCGGCACGCCGGACAGCTTCGTCTGGTTCGCCGTTCCCGCGTCGAGCATCTGGCTGGCCGAAGGCAACGGTCCGGGTTCCCTTCCCTCGGCATCGCTCACGCCGCGCGCCCGCCGCGATTCCAGCACCTTCATGAACTCGCCCAGCGCGTTGAGGCTTCGAGGAAAGCCGGCGTAGGCATACAGCTGGACCAGCACCTCCCGGACATCGTTGATCGTCAGGCCTGCCTCGAGCCCGCGCTCCAACGCCGGGCCCAGTCTTGGGATGTCGCCAGCCGCGGTGGCGACCGCGATCGGGCCGATGGCCAGTTGACGTGATGTCAGGGAGACGTTTGCTGGCATGGTGGTGAGCGTTCAGCGCGCGAGGTACTGCTCATCGTTGACTTTCTCGAGCCATTCCACGTTCTTGCCGTTCACCATGCCCGTCACCGCGATATGCGCCATGCCGGCTGTCGGAGAGGCGCCGTGCCAGTGCTTGACGCCGGGCGGGCACCAGATGACGTCACCTGCCCTGATCTCCTGGACCGGCTTGCCCCACTCCTGCGTGAGCCCGATGCCGGAAGTCACGATCAGGTGCTGGCCCGCCGGATGCGTGTGCCAGGCCGAACGAGCCCCAGGCTCGAAAGCCACCAGGCCGCCCGACGCATTGATGTCGGGCGTCGCCGGAAACATCGGCGTCACCCGGACGCTGCCGGTGAAGAACTCGGCCGGTCCGGGATTGGCCTGGACCGATCCGGCGCGCGTGATCCGTTGACCCGCGGGCGACGGCTCGCCCGCAGCCCCTTGGGCGATCGCGGCGCAGGTCAGACAGCCCATCAGACGTTTGAACATGGTGGCTCCTGTCGCGACCGGCCGGCAGACACCTGTCCACGCTGCCCGATCGCGTTCCAGAGCAAATATAGGAATCCATCGGTCGACTGGGAAGACATCTAAACTGAACAAACTCGTGCAACAGGCTCACCAATCTCACCAATGGCCCGGACCAATCTCGCCGACCTGCAGGCTTTCGTGGCAGTCGCGCAGACTCGCAGCTTCACGCGGGCGGCAGCACAGCTCGATGTCTCCCGTTCAGCACTCAGCCATGCCGTGTCCGGCCTGGAGGCTCGCCTGGGCGTCCGATTGTTGACCCGCACCACGCGCAGCGTCTCGACGACCGACGCCGGGGAACGCCTGGTGCGCGTCCTGGCCCCACGCTTCGAGGATATCGATGTCGAACTCGATCAGCTGACTTCCGCGCGGGACAAACCCGCCGGGCTCGTGCGCATCACCGCACACGACCACGCCATTCGGACCGTGCTGTGGCCCAAGCTGCTGCCTTTGATGCGCCAGTACCCCGACATCCAGATCGAGATCAGCGTCGACTATTCGTTGACCGACATTGCCGCCCAGCGTTTCGACGCCGGGGTCCGGTCGGGCGACCAGGTCGACAAGGACATGGTGGCCGTCCGCATCGGCCCCGACTTCCGGATGGCGATGGCGGCCTCGCCCGGGTACTTCAAGGGGCGCACGCGGCCTCAGACACCGACGGACCTGACGGCCCACCGGTGCATCAACCTGCGCCTTCCGACCCGCGGCAATCTCTACGCCTGGGACCTCGAGAAGCGAGGCCGATCCGTCCAGGCCAAGGTGTCCGGTCAGGTCGTGATGAACAACACGGTGCTGATGCTGCAGGCCGCCTTGGACGGCCTGGGCATCTGCTACGTCCCGGAAGACCTGGTGCAACCGCACGTGAAGGCCGGGCATTTGGTACCGGTGCTGGAGGACTGGTGGCCACGATTGGCTGGGTACCGCCTGTACTACGCCTCGCGTCGGCAAATGTCCCCCGCGTTCGCGCTGGTTGTAGAAGCACTCCGCAATCGCGGGACGGAGTAACTCGCGACCGCCCGACGCCGAGACGCAAGGGCTTGCGGCTCCGGATCCGGCAGCCATGCAGTTCTTGCACGACATGCGTGCGGGAGTCCTTCTCGCTCCAGGTGGCGTTGATCCGTAGCCTGCTGGGCGCGTAGTGCGCACTGCCCGTCCTCGTCGACTACACCGCTGCCTCCCATGAAAACCATCTCCCCGCCCGCAGAACGCCAGATCAGTCGGCGCCGGTTCATGCAAAGCACCGCACTCGTCGGCGGCGGCTTCATGCTCGGGTTCACCACCGCCGCCACCACCACGAAGGCGGCCCAGATCGTCGGCGCAGCCATGGTGCAGCCACAGCCGGGCGAAGTGCCGCTCAACGCCTGGGTTCGAATCCAGCCCGACAACACGGTGACGATCGTTCTGAGCCAAGCCGAGATCGGACAGGGCATCAGCACCACACTGCCGGCTGTCCTGGTGGATGAATTGGGGGCCGACTGGTCAACCGTTCGGCTGGAGACGGCGCCATTTGACGTGGCCTATGCCAACCCGCTGTTCAAGTGGATGTTCACGGGCAACAGCATGAGCGTCCAGGCGTTCTACGACGTGATGCGCACGATGGGCGCGAGCGCCCGGGAGATGCTGCTCGCCGCGGCGAGCAACGCCTGGAAGGTTCCCGCTTCGGAGCTCTCGGCGCAGCAAAGCCAGGTGGTTCACGCGGCCAGCGGGCGCAAGGCCACGTTCGGCGAGCTCGCGGCGGCGGCATCGCAAATCAAGCCGCTCGAAAAGCCACCGCTTCGGCAGGAGTCGCAACTGCAGCTCACCGGGAAGTCGTTGGCGCGTGTGGACATTCCGTCGAAGGTCGACGGCACCGCTGTCTTCGGCATCGACTTCAAGGTTCCGGGCATGCTCAACGCCGCCGTGCGAACGGCACCGGCCTTCGGCGCGAGCCTGGAAGTCGCCAACCGCGACGCGCTCCTGAAGATGCCCGGCGTGGTCGCCGTGGTGCCGGTAGAAGGTGGCTTTGCCGTTGTGGCGGACACGTATTGGCACGCACGCAGCGCGATGCTGAAGGCCGAAACGGTGACGAAGGAACCCGCTTCTGCGAAGGCCGACATGAAGGGCCTCGCCGATCGGTACCGGGCGCATCTGAAAGACGGCCCCTTCGCCACACCCCTGAGCAAGGGCGACGCCCCGTCGCGCATGGCGGGCGCGAGGAAGACGATCGAACGCGAGTACGAAAATCCGTTCCTGGCCCACGCCACCATGGAGCCGATGAATTGCATCGCGCACGTCACCGACGATCGGTGCGTGGTGTGGGCACCAACAGCTGGGCAGCACCTCGCCTGGTACGCCCTGCAGGCAGCGCTCGGACTCAAGGGCGAACAGGTCGAAGTCAACCGCACACCCTACATGGGCGGTGCGTTCGGTCGCCGGTCGCTGGCGGACTTCATCGTGCAGGCGGCACTTGTCTCCAAGGCCGTGAAGGCGCCTGTCAAAGTGCTGTGGGACCGCGAAGAGGACATGCGCAGGGACGCCTATCGCCCTGCGACGGCAGTCAAGCTCGCGGCCTCGGTCGGCCAGAACGGCCTGCCCGAAGCGATCGTCGCCCACGTCGTCTCTCCTCCGATCATCACCCTTTGCAATCCGGCGCTCGTTCCGGAGATCAACAAGTCGCATGTCGACCCCTTCTGCGTCGAAGGGATGATGGAGTGGCCCTATCAGATCGAGCACCGCCAGGTGCTCTTCCACCTGCTTGACGTGAACGTCCCCACCTCCGTGATGAGGACGACCGGCTATGGCCCCAACGTGTTTGCGTTCGAGAGCTTCATCGACGAACTGGCGAAGGCGGCGGGGAAGGATCCGTATCTGTATCGACGGCAGCTGCTGGGTTCGAACACCAAAGCGCTGAAGGTGCTCGAGCGAGCGGCACAACTCGGCAACTGGGGCAAGCCTCTCGGCAAGGGACAGGGGCGCGGCATGGCCATCGCGGAAGCGTTCGGGTCGCTGATGGCTCAAGTGGTGCAGGTCCGGGTGCGCGGCAACGACGTCAAGGTCGAGCGTGTCACGTCGGTTGTCGACCCTGGAAGGGTGCTGGACCCGCAAATCGGCGCGGCCAACATCGAAGGAGGCGTCGTGTTCGGCTTGGCGGGTTGCAAGTCCGAAGTCACCTTCACCGACGGTGCGGTCGATCAGACAAACTTCCACCAGTACGCAATGCCCTATCTGGCCGAGTGTCCCGAGATCGTGACGGAGTTTGTCGAAGGCAACGGACCGCTCGGAGGCCTCGGTGAAATCGGTCCCGTGACCGTCGCGGCAGCCTTGGGCAACGCCATCTTTGCCGCGACTGGAAGGCGGCTGCGCGCCATGCCCCTGTCTCGAGCCAATCTTCAATTTGCCTGACGCGGACAGGACAACAACGATGAAACTCAATATCAACGGCCGCGACACCGAAGTCGACGCCTCGCCGGATGAGCCACTCCTGTGGGTGGTGCGCGAACTGGCCGGCCTGACCGGCACGAAGTTCGGTTGCGGTATCGGCGCCTGCGGCGCGTGCACGGTCCATGTCGATGGTCAGGCGGTGCGCTCGTGCAGCTATCCCGCCTCGCTAGCCGAAGGCAAGCGAGTGACAACCATCGAAGGGCTCTCGGCCGACCGTACGCATCCGGTACAGCTCGCCTGGATCAAGCACCAGGTGCCGCAATGCGGGTACTGCCAGTCCGGAATGATCATGTCGGCAGCCGCGCTTCTCGACAAGGTTCCGAACCCGACGAACGAGGACATCGACCACGGCGTCACCAACATCTGCCGCTGCGGCACGTACGCGCGCGTGCGGACCGCCATACACACGGCGGCGGGTTTGGCAAAGGGAAGCAAGGCATGAGCACGGCGACCCGACTGATGGCATGCCTGGTCTTGGGTTCGCTGGCAGCTCCGGCGATGGCAGCTCCTGGCAACGATCGCAAGGAAGGTCTCGCGCAATGGGGTGTCGTCGAGTCTGTCCTGACCAATCCGCGATGCCTGAACTGCCACACCATGACGGACTATCCGCGTCAGGGCGACGATCGACATCGGCACACCTTTCTCGTTCTGCGCGGTGTCGATGGCCACGGCGTACCGGCATCTCAATGCGCGATGTGCCATCACGCCACCAACTCCGACGCCTCCGGCATTCCGGGGGCGCGCGGATGGCATCTGGCACCGCTGTCGATGCAGTGGGAACGCACCCCTGGCGTGCGCATGACCAGCCGCGAGCTGTGCAAGGCGCTCACCGACCCCAAGCGCAACGGCAATCGGGACGCCGCGCAGTTGATCGAGCACCATGCAACCGAGCCGCTGGTGGCTTGGGCATGGTCTCCCGGCAAGCGCTCCGATGGCACCGCGCGCGTGCCACCGCCGGTCAGCCACGACGCCTTCGTGCAAGCAACCCGAGCGTGGGCGCAGGCGGGGTCGCCCTGTCCGTGACGGTGGCGTCGGACCCGACGACTGCAGCCGCTTCGCAGCGCGAACCCAGCGATGTCGTCGGCGAGACGGCCGTTGCGTTGTCGTTCTCGGGCGGCGGCACCCGAGCCGCAGCGTTCGCCTTCGGAGCGCCAAACCCTCACGCCGGTGTTCTCGCCCGTTTTGCTTTGGCCTGTTTCTTGGACGCCTGCAGGTAGTCGATGAACACCCTCACCTTGGCTGGCACGTAGGAGCGGCTGGGATACAGGGCCCAGCCTGTGGACGGCGCGTTTGCAGTGCTCACCGTGTGTTGCGGAAACAGGTCCACCAGCGTTCCTGCAGCAACGTCGTCGTCACTCATCCAGTCGGCCAACAGCGCCGGACCCAGGCCGCTCAATGCGCCTTCTCGAAGCATCAGCGCGTTCGTGGCAATCAGGCGCGGGCGGACGAGGAACTCCACCATGTCGCCGCCACCCGTCGGCGTGAACTGCCAGCAGTCACGGTGCCCGACCCTCGCGAAGCAAAGGCACGCAACGTTCTTCAAGTCGAGTGGATGGTGAAGCTGTGCGCCGTTGGCGCGCACCCATGCAGGACTGGCGACAACGCGGTACTTGATCTGAAACAAAGGCACGGCAACGAGGCTGGAGTCCCGAAGGTTGCTCAGACGGATGGCGACATCCATCCGCTCGGCGAACAGGTCCACGGGCAACTCGCTGAGCTGCATGTCCAACTCCAGCGCCGGATTCGCGGCGCAGAAAGCGGGCAGCAAGGGCGACACGCAATGCAATGCGACGGCGTTGGACATCGTCATGCGCAACCGTCCCCGAACCTCACCGACGGCGTCGACAGCGGCGCTGCGCGCGTGGGCAAACTCGTCCAGTGCAAGCCCCAAATGCTCCGCGAAGGCTGATCCCGCCTCGGTCAGCACAAGCTGCCGCGTGTTCCGATTGAACAGTCGCATGCCCAGTTCAGTCTCGAGACCGGCGACCACACGCGAGACTGAAGATGGATCGACGTTGAGCTGCCGCGCGGCCGCAGCGAAGCTGCCATGGCGGATCACCAGCATCAACGTGTCAAGGTCGCGAGTGTCCATCGATGCACATTCTGCACGGCTTGAATGCGCACAGGCATCTCGTTTCAACGGCCGAGCATCTTTAACCTGACGGCTGAACCCATGAAGCTCATTGGAACCAGCAAGATGTTGATCTCGATCGTGTACGACAGTGGCTATGGCCACACCGCCAAGCAAGCCGAGGCCGTTGCACAGGGAGCGCGCCGCGTCCCTGGCGCCGAGGTCAAGTTGGTCGCCGTCTCCGACGAGATTCCATGGCAAACGCTCGAAGCCAGTGACGCCATCATCTTTGGCTCCCCGACGTACAACGGACTGGTTTCGGCCAAGTTCAAGCAGTTCATGGAGCAGTCGACCAGGACTGCCTGGTGGCCACAAAAATGGCGGAACAAGATCGCTGCAGGGTTTACCAACTCTGGTGCATTGCACGGCGACAAGCTGAATTCGCTCGTGTCGATGGCGCTGTTTGCCGCCCAGCACGCGATGATCTGGGTAGGCTTGGATCTGTTCGCCGGACACTCCAATGAAGAGTTGAATCGGGTGGGCGGTTGGCTCGGTGCGATGGCGCAGTCAAACGACGAGTCGCCGGAACTCTCTCCCATCGAACCGGACTTGAAGACCGCCTCCCACCTCGGCCAGCGAGTAACCGAGATCGCTCAGCGATTCCAACAGGCGTCTTAACCATTTCCAAGATGCGGCGGCGGTCGAGACCTCACAGACGAACGGACATCGAAACATAGCCATAGTCCAGCGATCGACGCCCTCCTGCCGCGCGAAGAGCCTCGCGTGGGCTGCCGTGAACCAGTCCTCCCTGAATCTCCAGATGAGGCGCCGGCACCCAGCGCCAGCGCACATACGGCAGAGTTGCCACGGCGTTACCGCCCGGGCCCGGCGGGATCAGCGGCGTGCCCGCCGGCGTGTACACGGAATCTGCGCGCTCGTTGCGCCACAGCCATTCCACGCCAAGTGTGAAGTTGAAGGTTTGTGTTGGCTGCAGGACGATGAAGGGCTGGAAGTCGCGGATGTTGCGCGGCGCAACGATGACGGCGTCATTGAGGTAGCTGAGGTTGGGATACGGCAGGTCGAAAGTGCCAAACCGCCCATCGTTTGCAGACCCGTCGCCACTGGCGAGATCGGCTCGCACGGCCAGCCGCGTGTGCCACGGTGCGTCCAGGCGAAGGCCGCCTTCGAACATGGCGCCCCAGGCACGAATCGTTTCGCGCGTGCCTCCCGCCGGACTGAAGGTTCCACCTTGCCAGGAAGCTTGGGTGTCCACATCCCAGCCTCGCTGCTGCCCATGGACGCGTGCA
Organism: Burkholderiaceae bacterium; assembly: GCA_035280545.1. Classification (GTDB taxonomy): domain Bacteria; phylum Pseudomonadota; class Gammaproteobacteria; order Burkholderiales; family Burkholderiaceae_C; genus DATCSE01. Next base: position 11,924 of record DATEFR010000378.1, read on the forward strand.
CCCCAGGTCCATCGGTGCTCGGATCCGGTGCCTGCAGCGTAGCGGGCACCAGAAACGTCGTGCTTCATGGCACTCAACCCCATCAGGAGGCCTTCGACCGGAAGCGAATGTTCGCCACGAACGAACGCGACTTGATCCCCCGGGCTCGGATCATCATCGAACGCCTCTGTTCGATTGCGCGTCACGTGAGCGACCAGGCCTGCGAGGGTCCACTCACCGACGGGGCCGTCCAGTCGCAATCCATCGAACGTGCGGCGAAGATTCGTGAGCTCGCGGATGGAGATGTATCGCCCCTCCGTCACTTCCTGCCGCCCGAGCCGCGCGCGCCATCCCCATGACTGCGGGCCGATCTGCGCATCTACATAAGCCTGGGCCAGGTCGATGGCACTGCGGTCCCCCTCGCGCGGCCCTGGCAAACGACCCGACTCCGTTGCAGCACCCGCCTGCACGAACACACGCAGCGTTGCATCGGGCCGCCATGCAACGTTGGCCCAGAAGCGCTGCTGCCATGAGGTGAAGGCGGCGGCGTCATGAAGACCGAAATCCGCGTGTTCGTATCGATCCGCCCTGAGCCGGTACTCGCCTCCGTACGTCCACGGTGAGGCGGCCGGCGCAGGTTCGTCTGCCTGCGCGACCTGCATTCCCACGGTCAGCAGCAGGCATGCCGCCGTCACGACATGCTTCGGCCCAGCCCTGGGAAGATCAGACACCGTCAGCGCGGAAGTTCGCCGCCACATGGGACAGGTCACAAAACGGCTTGTTGCGGGATTCGCCGCATCGACACAAGCGCCCCTGCGTGATGCGCGCCACCGTGCGGCCGGTGCCGGCGCAGATCTCCAGCGGGCCGTTCACCTCCAGTGGACCGTCGCGAAGCGGTTTCACTTCCAGGAGCCCGCCACGCGGATCAAGCGGACCCACGGCGCCTGTCGGCGGCTCGCCAGTGGCGACGAATCCAGCCGCGACATGGCTGCCGTCACACCACGGCTTTCGACTGGATTGCCCGCAGCGGCACAGCGTGGCGCGATGTCCGTCGTCGCTTGCGGCAACTGTCAGCGCAGCATGCACGGCATAGGGACCGTTCTCACGAATCCGCAGTTGGTTGACCGACGGTGCGCCCTCCTGCGGACCACCGTCGTGCCGTGAGTACCGGATAGCGCCCGACGGGCAGCTGTGCGCCACACCGACCAAGGCCTCGACGTGAGCGTTATCCGGATGAATCCATTCACCAGGCGTGTTGGCTTGAAAGACTTCCGGCGCATCCAGCACGCAGTGTCGCGAGTGGATGCAGCGCTGCGTGTCGAAGATGACCGTGATGGCTCGCCCCCGCACCGACTCCGGGTTGCGGGGCGGACTCGGGGTCGCGCGAGATGGCGCCGGCGGACTGTGAGACCGCTCGACGCGCGGCAACGGCGGCGGAGTGACGCGTTCACCCGCAGCCAGAAGTCCTCGCAGGGCTGCCTGTTGCGCCTGCAGCAGTTCGATGACGCGCGGCCAGGTGTCCGCGTCTTCGTGAGCGACGAGTTGTACCGGCAGTTCCCTCGCGCGTTCGACCAGTTGCGCGATGCGTTCACTCAGCACCTGCGCGGCACGGCCCGCGGAAAGTGTCGTGAGTGCGCGCAATGGCGTGAAGGTCAGACCCGCATGCGGCAACGCTTTGTCGGCATGTGCAGGACGTGCCGCCAGGCCTTCGGCCACCGGCCCGAGTGCACGCATCAGCGCGTAGCTGACACCCAGCCAGGTGCCTTTGGAAGCGCGATCGGACGACGCAAAGCCCTGCAGCAGGCAGCGCAGCGAGGTCGTGTAGATCGCGTTTCCGATGTCGAGCCAGCGCGCCACCGCGGGATGGTCGATGAACTCGCGTTCCGCAGCAGCCTTGATTGGCGCATTCATCACCGGATTCGTCGCCGCCGGCCAGGCGGGTTCGAAGGTGGGGTCCTGCGCCATCGCTGCCGCCAACTCTTCGCCAATGCGCGTAAAGCGCATGAAATGCGAATTCACTTGCCCGTCGCTTGCCCCTTCGCCTTGGGTGACGATGGTGCTGATGGCCTCGAGCGCGCTTGCGAGATCCGTCACCGGCGCAACACCAGGCAGTGGCGTCAGCGCCGCATCGAGTTGCAGTTCGGGGTCGCCGATGAACAGGGTGGCCTCCCCGGAAGCCTGCGTCATGGCCCTTAGCGATTCGGCAAGCACCTCGTAGAGCTCACCGACCGTTGCATAGTCTCGAGGGCCAGGACTGAGACGCCCCTCCGGCACGCCGCGCCGGTAGTGCACCGTGCGCTCAAAGCCATTCGCCTCGACCAGCGCTGCCGATTGAGGCCGCTCGAGGAACTTGAAGTGCTCGATCGTCGCGCCGCAGAACGGAGCCAACCGGATCACGAAACCAGCGGGATAGGGGCCTGCATCCACAGGCAGCGCCGGCCTCCCGACGTGAGGCGTACCGCCGAGTGCACTGACGAGATTGCCCACCAGTGCCAGATGCGACATCTCCTCCATCGCAACGCTGACGATCGTCCTGCGCCAGCGCGCCACCGCGGCGCGCTGTGACGCGGTCCAGCGCGCGTCGTCCCGCTTCAGACTGAAGGCTGCATAGAGATAGCAGCACATCAGCTGGTGCTCGATCTCGCTCGCTTCGTGCAGCCAGAAGAGCAGCTGTTCCCGTGTGGGCGGTCTTGTCTCGGCGCTCGTCATGCGAAGAGCGCTTCCCAATTGAGGAACGGACCAAACGGAATGAGTTCCCAGCCAATCAAGCCAGCCTTGGCGAGCGGAAATTCGCCCAGAGCCTTCTTCGCTTCTTCCGGCGAGTTCGCCTCGGCAAGTACGACGACGCCAGGGCGATCGTGGCGGAAGTAGATGTCGCGAATGACGCCACTCTTGTAGAGCTGCCAACCGTGACGGGCCTCGTCCAGCAGATGAGGCTGGTACTTCTCCAAAGTGGCGCCGGACTGGGGAACGTCCAGGCAAAGGAATCTCATGGTCGAATCTCCCGATCAAAAGAATTGAAGGCGTGGCGGCGGTGACTGCACCACCAGTCATGCAAACTCGCTCGACCTATGTTTTCGAGCAGTCGTCGATGCCGATGACCGTCCAGGTCTTCATGCCGTGCAATTTCAGTTCGCCCTTCCAGTGCAGCCCCTTGTCACCCTTGCGCGTGAAGGTGTCCCGGAAGAGAGCTTTGCCGGACAGGGCGACCGGCACGAAGCCGGCAGGCACGTAGCCTTCCCCTTGTGCGATGAGCACATCCGCCTTCCAGTCGCCGGCGGTCTCCACGCCGACGTTGCCGACGCTGTCGAGCCAGAAGAGAACCAACTTCTTCTGCGCGCCGTCCCAGGCCGCGCTCCACGCGCCCGAGTAGGTGCCCGTGGCGCCCTTCTGGTCATAGGCAACCGTGTAAGCGAAGCCATTCGAGATCGGCTTGATCGTGAACGTCGAGGTGTACTTCGTCTCGGGAGATCCGGGTCCCATGGAACCGGCCGGCGTCACGCCGGTGCAGGACCAGATGCCTTCGATCGCCTTGAGTCGTTCGAGCTCCGCCGCTGGCTTGAGAGCGGGTGGCGCAGAACCTTCCCCCGGCTTGTTCTGCGCGTGCGCGCTGCCAGCCATCTGGGCAATCAGTGTCAACGTGGCAATCAGAGTGGCAGCTCGCATGAGGCCTCCTGTGGGTTGGTTCAAAGTTCGATGACCACCTTGCCCATGTGCGCACCCGACTCGAGGTAGCGGTAGGCTTCCACGGCCTCCTCGAACGGAAACACCTTCGCAACAAGCGGGCGGATCAAGTGGTGCTCGACCATCTTGTTCATGGCCTCGTGATCGGCGCGAGAGCCCACCATGACGCCCCGCAGCGTCTTCCAAGCCACGAGCGACCGCGGATTGAGCGCTCCGGCAGACAGCGCGCCGATCATGTGGATCTGTCCGCCGACGGCCGCACTCGCCACCGAACGGTCGATGGTTCCTCCGCCCCCGACTTCCACGACGTGGTCGACACCGCGACCATTGGTAAGGCGCAGGACCTCCTGCTGCCATTCGGGGAAGGTCCGATAGTTGATCGTCTCGGATGCCCCGAGCTCGCGTATCACGTCCAGCTTGTCGTCGCTGGACGAGGTCGCGATGACGCGCGCACCCGCGGCACTGGCGAACAGGATGGCAAAGGTCGACACCCCCCCGGTACCCAGTGCCAGCACCGTCTGACCACTCAAGAGCGGCCTCGGTCCGAACAGAGCGTTCCAGGCCGTCAAGGCGGCACAGGGAAGGCAAGCGGCCTCTTGGTAAGACAGGTGGTCAGGGACTCGAACCGCATGGTGCTCGTCGCAGGCCACCCATTCGGCGAGAACGCCATCGACCGCGGCACCACGAAACAACGGCGGGTCGGCCGCCGTCATGGGGCCTGCGATCCAGCTGCTGGAAAACGTCGGGCTGACCCTGTCGCCCACCTTGAAGCGTCGAACGTCGGCACCTACGGCGACCACATCCCCCGCGCCGTCGGACAGCGCGATGACGTGATCCGGCTTCAAGCCGCCATAGTTGTCGTTGACGATCAGGAGGTCGCGATAGTTGAGCGACCACGCACGCATCCTGATGACGATCTGTCCTCGAAGCGGGGCAGCGTCCGGCCGCTGGCTCAGTGCGATGCTGCCCAGACCCCTGGTGCCGTTCAACTCATAGACACGCATGGTCTCGCTCCGCTCGACGGGACGTTTCAGGTGACGCTCTCATGGAAGCCGTCAGGCTAGAGATGCGCGGCCGTCGAAGCGAGCCCACTCTCTGCATTCAAGCCGTGCAAAATGTGCATCGATGGACACCCGGGACGTCGATACGTTGATGCACGTGATTCGCCACAGCAGCTTCGCTGCTGCAGCCCGGGTCATGAACGTCGATCCGTCGTCAGTCTCGCGCTCGATCGCCGCGTTGGAGACCGAGTTGGGCACGCGGCTGTTCCTGCGAGACTCCCGCCATCTTGTCCTGACAGAGGCCGGGATTGCCTTCTCCGAGCGCGTGGGTTTGGCCATGGAAGAGCTTGCCCAAGCGCATAGCGCCGCGATCGATGCGGTCGGCGCGGTCCAGGGGCGACTGCGAGTGACGACGTCCAGCGCATTCGCGACGCGCCGCCTAGCGCCTTTGATGCAGGCCTTCTGCGAAGCACACCCGGCGCTCGAGCTTGACCTCCTGCTCAGCGAGGTGCCGATGGACCTCACGGCTGAGCGAATCGACGTGGCGATACGCCTGGGAACCCTGGCGGACTCCAGTCTGGTCGCCATCCCTCTTCTCGATCTTCGATATCACGTTGTCGCCAGCCCGGCTTGGGTGCGCCAGCAGGCAACGCCTCCGCGCGACCCACGCGACCTCGAGGCCTTTCGCTGCCTGTGTTTCGCGCCGCTGGGAACTCAGGACAGTTGGCAGTTCACCCCGATCGACGGCGGGAAGATGACTGAACTCGCCGTCCGACCTCGTGTGGTCGCCAACAACGCCCTGGTGCTGCGGGAGTATGCGCTGGGCGGCCTCGGTCCTGCGCTGCTGGCCGATTGGATGGTCGACGATGACTTGGCGTCCGGCTCACTCGTCAACTTGTTTCCAAACCATGCGGTGCGAAGAGCCAACGCACCTTCCACCGCCTGGGCCATCTATCCGAGTCGCGCCTATGTGCCGGCCAAGGTACGGGTTTTCATCGAATTCCTGCGCGAGGCGATGAACTCCCACGCGGACCTGCCTACACCTTGAAAGACGAACTTCAGCAGATAGGCCACATGAAGCCGCGATGTCGACACCGAAGATTCTCCGAACGAATCGCACTGGGCCTTACTCCGGCAGCGAGCAATACCTGAACGCGAGCCACATGCTCGTCCTCACAGAACTCTCTCCCTTCTATCAATCGGATGCATCCATGATCTACGAACTCCGTGTGTACACCGCCATGCCGGGACGCTTGGCCGACGTGCTGGCTCGCTTTCGCGACCACACCGTCGACATTTGGAACCGCTTGGGCATCCGTCAACTTGGGTACTGGACCACGGCGATCGGTCCCGACAGCAATGCGCTGACCTACATGCTCGTTTGGGACAGCATGGCCGACAGAGAAGCGAAATGGGGGAAGTTCGTGGCCGACCCCGAATGGGTTCGGGTCCGGACCGCCAGCGAAGCTTCCGGTCCGATAGTCGCCAAAATGGACAGCTCGTTCTTAACCCCGACTTCGTTCTCGCCGCTCAAGTAGGCCGGCTTCCCTAAGATCGCGGCCCGTGAGCGACCGGTACCATTTCCATTGCCCCATGCCGCACCATTCCCGTCGCCACCTGTGCCTGGCCGCGCTCGGCGCAGCGCTGCCGTGGCGCGCTTGGGCTGGATTCAACTTCTGGAACAGCGAATACACAGCCACACGGTCCGAACTGCAGGCCATGATCGCCAAACAGTTCCCGCGATCGCAGCGCTACGCCGAGATCGTCACGGTGGCGCTCAGCGACCCGCAGCTCGAGCTGAACGCGCCGGCCAACCGTGCGGCCATCACGGCCCGGGTGTCGATCGCCAGTCCGCTGTTGCGTGCAGGCCGGGTCGATGGCACGGTAGCGCTCAGCAGTGCGCTGCGCTATGACGCCGCGGCGCGCGCCCTGCGCCTGGAGCAGCCCAAGGCCGAGCGCCTGGAGCTGCAAGGAGTCAACGGCGGCGACGCCGAGCGGCTGCAGCAGATCGGCCGTCTGGTCGCGCAGGAACTGCTGCAGGGCCAAGTCCTTCGCACCTTCACGGCCGAAGAGCTGAGCTTCGGCCGCAAGACCTACGAGATTGGCGACATCACGGTGCTGGACGACGGCATCAAGGTCGAGCTGAAGTAGCCGTTCCGGGATCCTCCGTCGTCAGGCTGTCGCACACGTGGCAGTGGCTGCGAGGCGGCACGGCATAGACTTCGCTGCGCACCAGGAGATCCCCATGCTCGTACTTCACGGTTCAGCCATTTCGAACTACTACAACAAGGTCAAGCTGGCATTGTTGGAAAAAGGTGTGCCGTTCGAGGAAGCGTACGCGGCGACGCACAGCACCGACGAGGCCGTGCTGTCCGCGTCGCCGCTGGGCAAGATCCCCTTCGTCACCACACCTGAAGGCGCCGTGTGTGAGAGCCAGCCCATCCTTGAATGGATCGAGGCGCGCTGGCCGACGCCGCCCCTGCTGCCGGCAGACCCCTTCGCCGCCGCCAAGGTCCGTGAACTCACGACCTTCGTCGACTGGCATTTGGAGATCGTCGCGCGCGAACTCTATGGCAGTGCATTCTTCGGAGCCGCTCCCATGAGCGAGGCCAACGCGGCCCGCGTCAAGCGACGATTGGTCGACAACATCGCAGCCTTCAAGAGGCTGGCCAAGTTCGCGCCCTTCGTTGCGGGCGAGCAGTTCACGCAGGCTGACTGCGCAGCCTTCAGCCACTTGCCGCTGGTGGCCATGGCGAGCAAGGCCGTGTACGGGGAAGATCTGCTCCAAGCCGGCGGCATCGACCACCGCGGTTACGTCAAGCTCGTCGCGCAGCGGCCGACCGCTCAGAAGGTCGTGGCCGACCGCAAGGCTGCACAGGCAAGGCTGTAACGCACTCTCCTTTTGACACCTTGGGCCCCGGAATGGGGTGGGTCCGGCGTCAGCGATCGTCGCCGTCTCGGCCCTCGGATGC
>DATEFR010000379.1:0-2907 GCA_035280545.1 Burkholderiaceae bacterium
ACCTTCAGCGCGCCCGGGTGCTCCTGGGCGTAGCGCAGCAGGTCGCGCAGCGACGCGAAGCGAGAACCGCTGGTGACGAACACGCCGAGATCGAAGAAGGCCAGGGTCGAGACCGGTGCGAAGTCCTTGAGCGTGTCGTACGGCAACTTCTTGAACAGCCCGACGCTGACGGCGTTGCTGTTGCTCATCAGCAGGAGGGTGTACCCGTCGGGCTTGGCGCTGGCCACGGCCTGCGAGGCCACGATGCTGCCCGCGCTCGGGCGGTTGTCCACCACCACCGGCTGCCCGAGCGTCCTGCTCATGGACTCGGCGACCGCGCGCGCCGTCACGTCGGCGATGCCGCCGGGCGCAAAGGGCACGATCAGCGTGATCGGTCGCTCGGGGTACGCGGCCTGCGCGAGCGTGGTCAGCGCCGTGCCCATTGCCGCGGCCATCAGAAGGGTGCGCCGCGGCGTGTTGCACGAACTCACTGGACTACCCTCCGCACTGCGTGCTCCGGGATTCGCGCTTGGGAGCGGCCCGGCGCGCTCACGCCGTCTGCTCTTCCGGCCAGTACAGGCGCATCGGGTTGCGCACCAGGAGCTGCTGCTGGAGAGCGGCCGTTGGTGCGATGTGCGGGACGAAGTCCACCAGCAGGCCGTCGTCCGGCATGTGGTGCCGAAGGTTGGGATGCGGCCAGTCGGTGCCCCACAGCACCCGGTCGGGGAAGGCGTCGATCACACGCCGCGCGAACGGCACGACGTCGCGGTACGCTGCGCGCTCGCCCTCCAGCGCCGCAGGACCGGCAACGCTGAGCCGCTCCGGGCAGCTGAGCTTCGCCCAGATGTTCCCGTGCTCGCCCATCAAGCGCATGAACCGGTCGAACTCGGGTCCGTCGACGGGCTTCGTGACGTCGGGGCGGCCCATGTGATCCACGACCACCGGCGTCGGCAGCGCGGTGAAGAAGTCCCACAGCTCCGGCAGGTCGGCCGCTTCGAAGTAGACGACCACATGCCAACCCCAGTGCGCGATGCGCCGCGCGATGGCCAGCAGCTCGTCGCGCGGCGTGAAGTCCACGAGCCGCTTGAGGAAGTTGAAGCGCACGCCCCTGACGCCCAGCCGGTGCATGCGTTCGAGCTCGCCGTCGCTCACCTCGCGCTGCACGGTGGCGACGCCGCGGGCGCGGCCGGCGGCGTGCGCGAGCGCGTCCAGCATGGCGCTGTTGTCCGCGCCGTGGCAGGTCGCCTGCACGATCACGTTGCGCGAGACGCCGAGGCGATCGCGCAGCGCGAACAGTTGCGTCTTCGACGCGTCGCACGGCGTGTACTTGCGCTGCGACGCATAGGGGAATTCATCGCCCGGCCCGAATACGTGGCAATGCGCGTCCACCGCGCCGGCGGGCAGCAGGAAGGTGGGCCGGGAGGGCGCCGCGCACCAGTCGAGCCAGCCCGGGGTCTTGGTGTAGTGGCCCATGGTCGAATTCTGTTGGCCGCACCCCTATCAAGCAAGACATGGCCGCCGCTAGCTGACATGCGACTTCGGCATGGCTCGTGCGAAGATCGCCCGATGAATCTGAACCAGCTCGAAACCTTCGTCCACGTGGCCGAGCACGGCAGCTTCAGCAAGGCAGCGCTCGTGCTGGGCGTTGCGCAGCCGGCGCTGAGCCGCCAGGTGCGTGCGTTGGAGATCGAGCTGCGCGAGCCGCTGCTGCTGCGCCACGGCCGCGGCGTGCAACTCACCGAGACCGGCCGGCGGCTGCTCGACCATTGCCACGGCATCCTGCATCTGGTCGCGCAGGCGAAGGACGATCTCGCCGCGCATCGCGACGAGCCGGTCGGCCACATCGCGATCGCGATGCCGCCGACCCTGGCGCGTCTGCACACGCTCCCGCTGATCCGGGCGTTTCGCAAGGAGCTGCCGAACGCGCGGCTGGCCATCGTCGAGGGCTTCTCGGTGCACATCGCCGAATGGCTCGCCTCGGGCCGGGCCGATCTCGGGCTCGTCTACAACCCGGAGCCCCTGCCTGCGCTCGAGATCGAGCCGCTGCGCGACGAGCGCCTCTGCCTCGTGAGCCCGGCGGATCAAGCGCCTGCCGGACCCGTGGCGCTGCGGCAGCTGGCCAAGTACCCGCTGGTGATGCCCGAGCGCGGGCAGATCTTCCGCAAGCTGGTGGAGTCGGCGGCGGCGATGGCCGGCGTGCAGCTGCGCGTCGAATGGGAGGTGTCCAGCGTGCCGGCGATCCTCGATCTGGTGAGTGCGGGCATCGGCCATGCGGCCCTCGCCGAGGATGCGATCCGCGCGTTCCAGCATCCCAAGCGGCTGGCGGTGACGCCGCTGGTGCAGCCCGGGATCAAGATCACCTTGTGCCTCGTCACGCCGGCGCAGCGCCGCGCGACGCCGCTGCGGCAGCGGACGGCGAGGTTGCTGGCGGGATTGGTGCGCGGGGCTTGAGGTGGCCGTTGGGATGTAGGGCCGGCAGGGTCAAGTGCGCACCTCGGCGGCGACGTCATGAGACGGGTGCTGCCTGCTGACCCATACTGAGCATTGACGACCTTCGGCCGGAAGCGGCCGAACAGCCTTTACCGCAGAGGCGCAGAGGACGCAAAGGAATGGCAGAGGATTTCGGCTCTTTCTCTGTGGTCCTCTGCGTCCTCTGCGCCTTCGATGTCGAATCCCCCGACCAGGGAGGTGACGCTCGCGGCCTCCTCTATTAACGTAACAAGTTGTTGTCAACTCTGCCCGACAGGGCTTGTTGCGTGAGACCGTCTCTGGTGGCGCTGTTCGGCGCCGTTTTTTTTGCGCTGACCGCGCGGGCACAGCCCGCGGTCCTCAAGGGCGTCGAACTGCGTGACCAGCGAGGTCAGGCGGTCGACGCATCGTCGCTGCAGCGCCGTCCGGTGCTGCTGAACTTCGTGTTCACCGGTTGCT
>DATEFR010000380.1:0-16062 GCA_035280545.1 Burkholderiaceae bacterium
CCGCCTGGTGCTGAACGACAACGGCCCCGAGCTCGCCGAAGCGGCGATCAACCGCATCCGCAGCTATGCGGGTGCGCCGGCGGCGTTCGCGACCGTGACCGAGCTCGAGGCCTATTTCCGCACCGTCTACCAGCCGTACGGCTGGCTCAGCGACGCGCAATGGCGCCGCCTGGCCGAGACCTCGACGCGCCGCCTCCCCGATGGCCGCGTGACGCCGCACTACGACCCGAAGATGGTGATGCAGTTCACCCACCACGTCGACGACTACCGGCAGTGGGACGACTGGGAGCGCCTCGAGATCCCGGTGCTGTGCCTGCGCGGCGAGAGCTCGGACCTGCTGCTGCCCGACGTCGCCGAACGCATGCGCACGAGCGGCCCGTGCGCCGTCGTCGCCGAGATCGAGGGCTGCGGCCACGCGCCGGCGCTGAACACGCCGGCGCAGTGGGCGCTCGTCGAGCGTTTCTTCGCCGGCTGAGGCTGCCGGCGGTTCTTCACCCCACACCACGAGGAGACTGTTCATGCGCCGTTCATTGCGTCCGCTCGTTGCGTTGATCGCCGCTGCCGCCTGCGCCGCCGTGCAGGCGGCCGGCACCGTCGGCACGAGCTTCCCGGCCGACTTCCCGGCGATCGAGGACACGTCGCTCGCGAAGCCGGTGATCGGCTTCGGCGCGGCCGGGCCGGTCACGCGCGTGCCGGTGATCTTCGTGCACGGCAACAACGACACGCCGTTTCCCACCGCCTGCAACCCGTTCGGTCGCATGCAGGCGTTTGCGCAGTACCTCGCGGACCGCGGCTACTCGACCAGCGAGCTGTGGGGGCTGGGTTACCAAGGCGACCAGTGCAACCTCGCGGCCGATCAGACCAACCGCTCGCGCATCGCGCACACGGTCGCCGCGAACGTGCCCGACCTGAGCCGCTTCGTCACCGCGGTGCTCGCGTACACCGGCGCGAGCCAGGTCGACATCGTCGCGCACAGCCTGGGCGTGCCGCTCGCGCGCGAGTGGATGCGCCAGGAGCATGCGTACAAGCGGGTGCGCCGGCTGGTCGCGATCGACGGGCCGAACCACGGCATCATCAACTGCTCGCCGAACCCGCTGAACTACTTCCAGCTTCCGGCGGCCGGCGGGTTCACCCCGCAAAGCGAGGTCTGCCGCGAGTTCGGCTCGCCGCACACCGCGTTCCTCCAGCGGTTGAACCACGGCGACGACACGCCGCCGCCGACGCGCGTGCTGGTGATCCGCAACGCCGACAAGAGCTTCGTCTACTTTCCGGTGCAGGACGGCGCGATCGCGCCGGTGCCCGCCGAGGATTCGTTCGGTCAGGCGACCGACTTCTCGCAGAGCGCCCGGCTGCAGGGCGCCGAGGAGCTGAACCTGACCGGGCAGGGCGCGTTCGACACTATCCTCGGCACCTCGCACCTCGGCATCCTGAACTCGCCGCAGACCTGGGCTGCGACGTTCGACTTCCTCACCGCGCGGGGCCCGCGGTACTGACGGCGGTCGTCAGTTCGGCAGCAGATTCACCATCGGAATCGCCACGTAGGTGCCCGTGCCCGGCGGCAGCCAGCGCAACCGCGCGATCGCGCTGCCGCCGCGCTCGTAGTACTCCATGCGGATGCTGACCCGCTGCCCGGCGGTCAGCGTCATCGCGGCCGATGTGTTCGTCCAGGTCCCGTGGTCGGTCCAGTTGTTGATCAACTGCACGCCGTTGACCCAGAGGCGCACGCCGTCGTCCGACACGGTCTGGAACTTGTAGCTGCCGCCGGCGCCGGCGATCAGCGTGCCGTTCCAGCGCACCGAGAAGTTGTTGTTGCCGATGCCCGCGCTGGGCGAGCCGCTGCCCCAGTTGAAGTCGACGTTCTCGTAGCGCGTGAGCACCGCGTTGCCGCTCAAGGTCGTGTTGGCGAAGTAGCTGCCGGTCAGCCCGCTGGCAGCCGCCTCGTCGTTGCCGATCTCCTTCAGGTAGGCGACCAGCATCGTCAGGTCGGCGTCGCCGACGAACACGTTGTTGTGCGCGCGGATCGCGGCCTCCAGAGTCGGCGCCGAGCCGTCGTGCAGGTACGGCGCGGTGGCCCAGACGTCGCGCAGGGTCGGCACGTCGAGGCCGGTGAGCGGCCCGGACAGCCGCGAGCCGCTGGACGGCTTCAGCGTGCCGATGTCCACGAGCGTGCTGGCATTGCTGCTGTTCGTGAACGCGCCGCCGGCGTGGCACGACGCGCACTTCAGCGTCGTGAACACCGTCTTGCCGGCGGCCGCGTTGGCCGACAGCGCAGCCGCGCTGGGCCGTGCCGGTGCCGGGTCGAAGGTGTTGAGCGACGCGACGTACGCGGCCAGCGCATCGAGGTCGGCCGAGAGCCCGGCCTTGCGGTCGCCGAGCGGCGTGTTGCGCGTGCCGGTGTTGAACGCGGTGTCGGACATCAGCCCGCTGCCGCCGGCCAGCAGCCGGATCTGGCCTTCGAAGTCCTGCACCTCGTCGAAGTTGGCGCTCCAGTGCAGGAAGCCGTGCCCCATGCCGCTGCGGCCGCGCAGCGCGATCGTGTTGCGCAGGCCTTCGCCCATGCTGGTCAGGTCCCAGACGCGGCCGTCGTGGCCGCCGTCGTTGTGGCAGCTCGCGCAGCTCATGTAGGCGTCGCGGGCCAGGCGCGGGTCGCGCGCGTCGTAGAACAACTGCTTGCCCTGCAGCACCTGCGCGGTCAGCTTCTCGGTGCCGACCGCGGCCAGCGTCGCCACGGCCGGCAGATCGAACACGCCTTGCTCGAGCAGCGGCACCAGGTTGCGCACGCTGACCGTGCGGTCCATGAAGTTGTGGACGAACAGCTGCTTGCCGTCCGGCGAGACGGCGAGGCCCTGCGGCGCGCGGCCGACGTCGACGCGGAACATCTGCACGCCGCTGAAGGCGTTGACCACCGCGACCTCGCGGCTGGTCTCGAGCGCGACGAACAGGTACACGCCGTGCGGCTCGTAGGCCGCGGCGCTGGCGAGGCTGGCGTTGTCGTGGTCGATGCGAGACGCGAGCGTCTCGCTGTTGCTCGCGAGATCGAGGCGCGAGCTGATGGCCCGCACCGTGTTCTGGAAGTTCAGCCCGGTCGAGTCGCGCAGCGCACCGCGCTTGATGTTGTCCTGCTTGGACGGCACCCAGGCCTGCGTGCCGTCGGGCGAGATCACCGCGGCGCCCAGGTAGTTCGGAATGCCACGGCCCGAGTTCTCGGTGTCGGGCTTGTCGCTGTGCTGCAGCACGATCGTGCGCACGACCGCCCACGTGGCCGCGCTCACCTGCAGCACCTCGCCGCCGGTGCTCGCGGTGGGCGTGACCGTCGCGGTGTTTTCGCCGGGCAGCGGCGGCGTGACGAAGCGCGAGACGTACAGGTTGGCACCGTCGGCGCTGATCGAGAGATGGCGTGCGTTGGCGCCGATCGCGAGCGCGCCGGTCTGCGCATAACTCGCCGTGTCGAAGCGCAGCAGACGTCCGCCCGCTTCGAGCACGACATAGGCCGTGTTCGCCACCGGCGACATCACGACGCCGAACGGCTGCGAGCCGCGCGGCAGCGCGAGCGTCGTGACGACGCTGCGGTTCGCCGGGTCGATCACGCTGATGCTGGCGCCCTGCTTGTTGGTGACCCACAGCAGGCCGTTCGGCGCGCGCGCGATCGAGCGCGGCGCGGCGCCGACCGAGACTTCGACTAGCTTCGCGAAACTCGCGGTGTCGAACGCGCTGACGCTGTCGTTGTCCTGGTTGACGACCCACAGCCGCGCGTTGCCGCCGCCGGCCGGCGTCTCGACCAGCAGGTTGGCCGAGGCGTTCGGCGACTTGGGCGTGCCCGGCAGGTAAACCGCCTGCGTGAAGCTGCGGCTGCGCAGTGCGCCGCTGTCGTCCGTCACGGTGACCGTGATCGTGTAGGTGCCCGGGTTCGCGTAAGCGTGCGTGATGGTGGACTCGGTGGACCAGCCGGTCTCGGGCGAGCCGTCGCCGAAGTTCCACTTGTAGCGCAGGTTCGCGCCGCCGCTCGCCGTGGCGCTATAGGTCGCCGTGCCGGTCGCGGCGACGAACGGCGGTGCCGGCGGCGTGTCCAGCACCAGCGGGATCGAGCCCTGCGTGGTCCAGACGAAGTTCGCGGTCGCGGTGTTGACGCCGTCGGTCGCCGAGACGACCACGTCGTAGCTGCCGGCCAGCGTGGGCGTGCCGCTGATCTGGCCGGTCGTCGTGTTGATCGCCAGGCCCGCCGGCAGGCCGGTCGCGGCATAGCTCAGCGTGTCGCCATTCGGGTCGCTGGCGTTGAGCTGCAGCGTCAGCGACACGCCGACCTGCGAGGTCTGCGCGCCCGGGTTGGTCAGCACCGGAACCGTTGCCGGGTTCGGATTCGTCGCGATGCCCATGCGCACGATCTTCGCGATCGACGGCACGCCGGCTTCGTTGAAGACGAACAGCATGTAGTACCCGGGGGGCGCTTCGCCGGCGCGGGTCGGCGCCTGAATCGCGACGTGCGATCCGCTCGCCTTGAAGGTCAGGTCGAGGAAACGCTGGTCCATGTTGAAGCTGTGCGTCGTCGAGCCGGTCTTGACCAGCGTGACGCGGCTGACGCTCGCCGCATTCGCGGCGATGTCGACGCTGAAGGTCTTGCCGATGTCGATCCAGGTCGGCGCGTTGTTGACGACCGGCCGCGCCGCGCGTGCACTGCCTGCGAACAGGTACGGCGGGTAGTAGATCTCGGCGTTCAGGTTGTTCTTGTTCGGATCGGTGGACATCGTCGGCGCTGTCGCGCCGCCGCCGCTGACCAGCACGCTGCCGTCGGGCAGCAGCAGCGCATTCGAGTGGTACAGGCGCATCTTCTGCGCGACGGCGCCCAGGGTCCATTGGCCGGTGGCCGGATCCCAGGTCTCGGCGATGTTGTTGTAGCCGGTGGATTCGCCGGCGACATCGCTGCCGCTGGTCGCGACGACCTTGCCGTCGGCCAGGATGGTCGCGTTGGCCCACGCGCGCTTGCTCGACAGCGACTGCGTCGCCGTGACCACCGGCGTGCCGCTGGTGATGTCTATCGTGTACGCGCCGTTCGAGTTGCCGCCGATCTGCAGGATGCGGCCCGGCCGGTACATCGCCGTGGTGGAGTACCAGGCGCCGGTGTACGCCGAGTTGAACTTGCCGAGCAGCGTGATCGAGCCGGAGCCGGTAGGGTCCACCCAGTACATCTGGCCGTTGCTCGGGTGGTAGCCGAAGATGCGCCCGTCGGGTGCGACGAAATTGCGCGGATAGGAGGTGCTGATGGCGCTCGTGTCGATCGAGCTCATCAGCCGGAACGTGCCGTCCAGGCCGCGGATCTCGGGCCGGTCCGCGCCGCCCGAGCCGCCCTGGATGTAGGTCTCGCCGTTGATCAGCGTCGTCGAGCTCGAGTACCAGCGCGACCGGTTCATGTTGATGCCGCGGGTCAGCGACATGCTCGCGCTGTCGTACAGGTTGCTGTTGTTGTTCGCCGTGTTGGTCGTCTTCGTGCCGGTCCAGACATCGCCGCCGGCGATGAAGACGTTGCCGCTTTGCGGCAGCAGCACCTGCGAGCTGCAGAAGATGTCGGTGCCGCTGGTGTTGGAGAGCGTCAGATGGCCGGCGTCGGGCGCGCCGTTGCTGTCCCAGACGTCGTAGTTCGCGTGACCGGTCTGCAGGCCGGTCAGGTCCGAGCCATAGGTCATCACGCGCCCGTCGGGCAGCAGCACCGAGTGCACCGAGATCAATGGCCAGGGGTAGACCGGCGACCACATGCCCTTGGTGCCGGCATCGGCCGGGATCGTCGTCGGCGGCACGAACTCCGCCGCCTTCATCTGCTTCGCCGTGCCGGCAGCCTGGGCCGTCGGCGCCTCGGATGGCGAGGGGTCGCTGCCGCCTCCGCCGCAGGACATCAACAAGGCTGCAAGCGGCAGCCAGGCCGCGCAACGGCCGGCACGAGCGAGTCCATCCATGGCACGTCCTCCTTCGCGTTAAGGCGGGGAGTCTTCTGTAATCGAAGTAAAGAAATGTTGCGCAGCGATCACGATGCGCAAACCCCGCGAACCGGGGGCGGATGGATTCAAACGTGGGGGCTGCGTCAGGCCGCGGACGGGTTGGCGTTCAGCCAGTGCTGCAGCACGCTGCGCAATTCGTCGAGCTGGATAGGCTTGGTCAGGTGCTCGTTCATGCCGGCTTCGAGGCTGGCCTGGCGGTCGGCGGCCATCGCGTGGGCGGTCAGCGCGATGATGGGGAACAGACGCAGGCTGCCGTCGGCCTGCAGCGCGCGCAGCCGGCGCGTCGTCTCGAGGCCGTCCATGCCGGGCATCTGGATGTCCATCAGCACCAGGTCGGGCGCGGCGCTCTGGCAGCTCATCATCGCCTCTTCGCCGCTTGCGACGACCGCCGGTTCCATGCCGAGTGCGCTGACCATCTCGCGGGCGATGATCTGGTTCATCGGGTTGTCCTCGACGACCAGCACATTGGGCCGTACCGGCACGCTCGCGAGCGGCATCGGAAGCGTGCCGCCGGGCGTCTCGGGCTGCAGCAGCGAGTAGAGGTCGGCCGGCGTCAGCGGCACGATCAGCACGCGCAGCTGCGCGTTTTCGGCCGCGCCGCGCACCGTGCCCAGATCGAAGTCGGGGCGCAGCAGCAGCGTGATCGGCACCTCGCGCGGCAGACCGCGGCGCAGGCGCAGGAAATCGGTGTCCGGCGCGATCGTGTCCTCGGCGATCACGATGCAGTCGGGTGTGACCGCGTTCGACTGCTCGAGCCGCTCGATCGCATGCCGCACCTCGGTCATCAGTTCGCTGGTCCAACCCAGGCGCTCGAGGCGCTTCTGCAGCCGCGCGCCGTTGGCCGCGGTGCGCACCAGCAGCCAGGCATGGCCGCCCGCGTCGTCATCGCAGAACTCCGCCAGCGGCTGGTCGGGCAGCGTGGCCAGGTGCAGCTCGACGCTGAACTCCGAGCCCAGCGCCGGCGTGCTGCGCACGGTCACGTCGCCGCCCATCATGCCGGCCAGCAGGCGGACGATGGACAGGCCCAGCCCGGTGCCGCCGTGGCGCCGCGCGGCGCTCGAGTCGGCCTGCTCGAACGGATCGAACACCTTGCGTGCGGTCGCTTCGTCCATGCCGACGCCGCTGTCGCGCATCCGGATGCGGACGCGGCAGGTCGCCGCATCGAGTGCCTCGACTTCCAGCACCAGCAGGACGTAGCCCTGCTCGGTGAACTTGATCGCGTTGCTGATCAGGTTCGAGACGATCTGCCGCACCCGCGCCGCGTCGCCGCCGACGCGCGTGATCGTGCCGACATAGTCGAAGCTGACCTGCAGGTTCTTGGCCCACACGGCCGGCAGGAAGCCGCGCAGCGTCTCGGTCGCGAGCTCGGCGAGGTCGAATTCCTCGTGCTGCAAGGTCAGCCGGCCGGCCTCGGCGCGCGCGAAGTCGAACACGTCCTCCAGCACGCGCAGCAGCGATTCGCCCGATTGTTTCGCGAGCTCGAGATAACGCCGTTGCTCGGGCGTCGTCGCGAGCGACTGCGCGAGCTGCGTCATGCCCAGCACGCCGTTCAGCGGCGTGCGCAGCTCGTGGCTCATGTGCGCGAGGAACGCGGCCTTCGCCTGGTTCGCGCGCTCGGCGGCGTATTGCTGCGCTTCGGCTTGTTCGAGCGCCTCGGCCAGGCCGCGGGTGCGCTCGTGCACCCGCTGCTCGAGCACGGCCTGTTGTGCCTTCAGCGCTTCGGTCGCGAGCTTGTGGTCGTGCACGTCGTACAGCGCACCGACCAGGACCGCCGGCCGGCCGTCGGCATCGGGCCAGACGCGCACCCGCCCGCGGAACCAGCGGTAGTCGCCAAGCCGGGTGCGGATACGCGCCTCGCCCTGTGCCTCACCCAGCGTCGCGGCCGCGTGTGCATAGGCCTGGTCGATGAACACCAGATCGTCCGGGTGTATGCGCTCGCGCAGCGCGTCCCGCAGGTTCGGCAGCTCGTGGTCGGCGAAGCCCAGCATCCGCTTGTAGCGCGGCGAGTACCAGGCCTCGCCGGTCTTCAGGTCACGCTCCCACACGCCTTCGCTGAGGCTGTCGAACAGCCGGCGGTCCCGCTGCTGCGCGGTCTCGAGCAGGCTGGGCGACGCGGATTCGGGGGGTGACGACGGGCGGGAACCAGGATCGTGACTCATTCGACGGAGAGGATTCCAGGTCAACTGCAAATGGTAGCGTTTCGCATTGCCGGGCGGGTGGGGTCTTTGGGCCCAACTGGCGTTCATACGCCACAGCCTCTCTAGAATCTTCCGCTTTCCCCTGGAAAGACCCACCCGAATGACCTCCGGTGTGATCCGCATCCGCGGTGCGCGGCAGCACAACCTGAAGAACCTGGACCTGGACATCCGGACCGGCGAGATGACGGTCGTCACCGGGCCCAGCGGCTCGGGCAAGTCCAGCCTGGTGTTCGACACGCTGTACGCCGAAGGCCAGCGGCGCTACGTCGAAACGTTCTCGGCCTACGCGCGCCAGTTCCTCGACCGGATGGACCGCCCGGCGGTCGACCGGGTCGACGGCGTGCCGCCGGCGATCGCGATCGACCAGACCAACCCGGTGCGCAGCTCGCGCTCGACCGTCGGCACGATGACCGAGCTGAACGACCACCTGAAGCTGCTGTACGCGCGCGCCGCCGAGCTGTTCGACAAGCAGACCGCGCAGCCGGTGCGGCACGACACGCCGGAGACGATCTACGCCGAGCTGATCGTGCGCACTGCAGCCGAGGATCCGAGGCTGGTGCTCACGTTCCCGGTCGAGCTGCCGGCCAACACCAGCGCCGAGGAGGTCGAACAGTGGCTGGCCGCGAGCGGCTACACGAGGGTGCAGGCCGAGCGCGTGGTCGGCGAACGCAAGCTGCTGGATGTGGTGGCCGACCGCTTTCGCATCCAGGGCACCGAGAAGGTTCGCGCGATCGAGGCGATCGAAGCGGCGCTGAAGCGCGGCAGCGGGCGGGTCAACGTCTACGTGCTGTCGGCGGACGAAAGCGAA
The DNA here is from genome assembly GCA_035280545.1 of Burkholderiaceae bacterium. Taxonomy (GTDB): domain Bacteria; phylum Pseudomonadota; class Gammaproteobacteria; order Burkholderiales; family Burkholderiaceae_C; genus DATCSE01. The sequence continues at coordinate 8,994 of DATEFR010000380.1, forward strand.
CCCCGGCTGTGGCGCTTCTCGACCGGCCTGCACTGCCCCGACAGCGACATCCGCTATGCCGACCCGCAGCCCGCGCTGTTCAGCTTCAACTCGGCCTACGGCGCCTGCGAGACCTGTCGAGGCTTCGGCCGCGTGATCGGCGTCGACTACGGCCTCGTGATCCCCGATGGTCGCAAGACCTTGCGGGCCGGCGCGATCAAGCCCATGCAGACGCCGGCCTGGAAGGAGTGCCAGGAAGACCTGTTGAAGTACGGCGGCGAGGCTGGCATCCCGCGCGACACCGCCTGGAACCAGCTCTCCGACGCGCAGCGCGATTGGGTCATCAACGGCACGCCGAACTGGACCGGCAACTGGCACAAGCAGTGGTACGGCGTCAAACGCTTCTTCGAGTACCTCGAGTCGAAGGCGTACAAGATGCACATCCGCGTGCTCTTGTCGAAGTACCGCAGCTACACACCGTGCACCGTCTGCGGCGGTGCGCGGCTGAAGACCGAGGCGCTGCTGTGGCGGCTGGGCACGAAGGCCGATGCCGATGCGGTGCTCGACACGGCGAAACGGTTCATGCCGATCGGCGTGCAGTGGGGCCGCGCGCAGCTCGAGGCGCTGCCGGGCCTGACCGTGCACGACCTGATGCTGATGCCGATCGAGCGCATCCGCCGCTTCTTCGACACGCTGAGCCTGCCCAGCACGATGCTGGACGAGGCGCTGAAGCTGCTGCTCGACGAGATCCGCACGCGGCTGCGCTACCTGTGCGATGTCGGCATCGGCTACCTGACGCTGGACCGGCAGAGCCGCACGCTGTCCGGCGGCGAGGTCCAGCGCATCAACCTGACGACCGCGCTGGGCACCTCGCTGGTGAACACGATGTTCGTGCTCGACGAGCCCAGCATCGGGCTGCACCCCCGCGACATGAACCGCATCGTCGAGGCGATGCTGCGGCTGCGCGATGCGGGCAATACGCTGGTGGTCGTCGAGCACGATCCGGCCGTGATGCTCGCGGCCGATCGGCTGATCGACATGGGCCCGGGCCCCGGCGAGCGCGGCGGCAGCATCGTGTTCGACGGCACGCCGGAGGCGATCCGCAGGGCCGACACGCTGACCGGTGCGTACCTCGGTGGGCGCAAGCATGTCGGCATGGGCATCAAGCGCCTGATGAGCGATTCGACGCCCAAGCTGATCGTCGAGGGCGTGCGCGACCACAACCTGAAGAACATCACGGTCGAGTTCCCGCTGCAGCACCTGGTCTGCGTGACCGGCGTGTCGGGCTCGGGCAAGAGCACGCTGATGCAGGACGTGCTGGCCCCGGCACTCGCGCGCCACTTCGGCAAGGCGACCGAAGCGCCCGGCGAGCACGACGCGCTGCACGGCGCCGACTGGCTCGCCGATGCCGTGTTCGTCGACCAGAGCCCGATCGGCAAGACCGCGCGCTCGAACCCCGCGAGTTATGTCGGCGCGTTCGACGAGATCCGCAAGCTGTTCGCGCAGGCGCCGCTCGCGACGCAGCGCGGCTACGGCGCGGGGATGTTCAGCTTCAACGCCGGCGACGGGCGCTGCCCGACCTGCGGCGGCTCGGGCTTCGAGCATGTCGAGATGCAGTTCCTCTCCGACGTGTACCTGCGCTGCCCCGACTGCGACGGCAAGCGCTACCGTGCCGAGATCCTCGACGTGAAGATCGAGCGCCGCGCGAGCGACGGTGCGATCCGCGATCTCAGCGTCGCCGACGTGCTCGAGCTGACCGTCAGCGAGGCGGTGCAACTGTTCCGCGACGACCGCGAGGTGCTGCGCGTGCTGCAGCCCATCGTCGACGTCGGCCTCGAGTACGTGAAGCTGGGCCAGCCGGTGCCCACGCTGTCGGGCGGCGAGGCGCAGCGGCTGAAGCTGGCGGGCTTCCTCGCCGAGGCTGCGAACGGCAACGGCAGCAAGCAGCCGGTCGCGAAGAAGGGCACGCTCTTCATGTTCGACGAGCCGACGACCGGCCTGCACTTCGACGACATCGCCAAGCTGATGCGTGCGCTGCGCAAGCTGCTCGATGCGGGCCACTCGCTGATCGTGATCGAGCACAACCTGGATGTGATCCGTGCTTCCGACTGGCTGATCGATCTCGGCCCCGAAGGCGGCGATGCCGGCGGGTTGATCGTCGCGACCGGTACGCCCGAGACCGTCAAGCGGCACCCGACCTCGCACACCGGCAAGGCGCTGGCCGACTACGACATCGCGCTGGGCCTGGACGGACATCGCGCCGAGGAAGGCCGGCCGCTGCAGTACCTCGTGAAGGCGGCGCGCGACGAGCGCCGCGCGAGCGAGGAGGTGATCCGCATCGTCAACGCGCGCGAGCACAACCTGAAGTCGCTGGAGGTCGACATCCCGCGCGGCAAGTTCAGCGTCGTGACCGGCGTGTCGGGCAGCGGCAAGAGCACGCTCGCGTTCGACATCCTGTTCAACGAAGGGCAGCGGCGCTATCTCGAATCGCTGAACGCGTATGCGCGCAGCATCGTGCAGCCGGCCGGCCGGCCCGAAGTCGATGCGGTCTACGGCATCCCCCCGACGGTCGCGATCGAGCAGCGGCTCTCGCGCGGCGGACGCAAGAGCACGGTCGCGACGACGACCGAGGTCTGGCACTTCTTGCGGCTGCTGTACGTGAAGCTCGGGTTGCAGCATTGCATCCACGACGGCTCGCCGGTCAAGCCGCAGAGTGCCGAGAGCATCGCCGCGCAACTGCTGCGCGAGAAGGCGCACGGCGGGTTCCGCGGCGAGCATGTCGGGCTGCTCGCGCCGCTGGTCGTCAACCGCAAGGGCGTCTACACCGACCTCGCCAAGTGGGCCAAGGCGCGCGGCTACACGCACCTGCGGGTCGACGGCGAGTTCGTGAAGGTCGACCCGTGGCCGCGGCTCGACCGCTTCAAGGAGCACACGCTGGAGCTGCCGGTCGGCGACATCGTGATCGGCGTCGAACGCGAAGCCGAGCTGCGCGAGCTGCTCGCGCGCACGCTGGACCTCGGCAAGGGCGTGATGCACCTGCTCGCGCCGCTGCACGGGCTGCGCGGGGCGATGCTGGCCGGCACGCCGACGCGCCAGCTCGGCGAGGTCAAGGTGTTCTCGACCAAGCGCGCGTGTCCGACCTGCGGCACCAGCTACCCCGAGCTCGACCCGCGCATGTTCAGCTACAACAGCAAGCATGGCTGGTGCACGGCGTGCGTCGGCACCGGGCTGAAGCTGACGCGCGAGCAGCGCAAGGCGTACGACGACTCGGTGCGCGACGATGACGACAAGGGCCGCGAGCAGACCTTCCCGTCGGAAGAGCAGGAAGTCGAAGGGCTGGTCGACGAGCCGTGCCCCGAGTGCGCCGGCACGCGGCTGAACCCGACGTCGCGGCGCGTCACGTTCGACGGCCATGCGATCAGCGCGATCGCGCAATGGTCGGTCGGCGATGCGCGACGCTGGGTCGAAGGGCTTGCGCTGACCGGCCGCGATGCCGAGATCGCGCGCGACGTCATCAGCGAGATCAGGAGCCGGCTCGAGTTCCTCGAGGAAGTCGGCCTGGGCTACCTGACGCTAGATCGTGCCGCGCCGACGCTCTCCGGCGGCGAGGCCCAGCGCATCCGCCTCGCGGCGCAGCTCGGCAGCAACCTGCAAGGCGTCTGCTATGTGCTCGACGAGCCGACGATAGGCCTGCACCCGCGCGACAACCAGATCCTGCTCGATGCGCTGCACAAGCTTGGCGACAAGGGCAACACGCTGGTCGTCGTCGAGCACGACGAGGACACGATACGCCGCGCCGATCACGTGATCGACATCGGCCCCGGCGCCGGCAAGCGCGGCGGTACCGTGGTCGCGCAAGGCAGCGTGCGCGAGCTCGCGGCGCATGCGAGCTCGGTGACCGGCCGCTTCCTCGCGACGCCGCTGCAGCACCCGCTGAAGGCGCGGCGCGAGATCAACGGCGAACACCCGGAGCTGACGATACGCAGCGCGCGCTTGCACAACCTGAAGAACCTCGACGTGCCGGTGCCGCTGCGCCGGCTGGTCGCGGTCACCGGCGTCAGCGGCTCGGGCAAGTCCACGCTCGCGCGCGACGTGCTGCTCGCCAACCTGCAGTTCATCAACACGCGCGGGGCAAAGCCGCAGTGGTCCGGCTGCAGCGTCATCGACGGCTGGCAGCAGATCGACCGCGTGCTCGAAGTCGACCAGACGCCGATCGGCAAGACGCCGCGCTCCTGCCCGGCCACCTACATCGGCTTCTGGGACACGATACGCAAGCTGTTCGCCGACACGCTGGAAGCCAAAGCCCGCGGCTACGCGCCGAACCGCTTCAGCTTCAACACCGGCGAGGGCCGCTGCCCGGCGTGCGAAGGGCAAGGCATGCGCACGATCGAGATGAGCTTCCTGCCCGACGTGAAGGTGCCGTGCGATGTCTGTCACGGCCAGCGCTTCAACCCGGAGACGCTCGCGGTCAGCTGGCGCGGCAAGAACATCGGCGACGTGTTGACGATGGAGGTCGACGAGGCGGTCGAGTTCTTCGCGTCGATGCCGGCGATCTCGCATCCGCTGCAACTGCTGAAGGACGTGGGCCTGGGCTATTTGACGCTGGGCCAGCCGTCGCCGACCTTGAGCGGCGGCGAGGCGCAGCGCATCAAGTTGGTCACCGAGCTCAGCAAGGTGCGCGACGACATCACGCGCCGCGGCAACAAGGCGCCGCATACGCTGTACGTGCTGGACGAGCCGACTGTCGGGCTGCACATGGCCGATGTCGAGCGGCTGATCCGTGTGCTGCACCGGCTGGTCGATGGCGGCCACAGCGTCGTCGTGATCGAGCACGACCTGGATGTGATCGCCGAGGCCGACTGGATCATCGACCTGGGGCCGGAAGGCGGCATCCACGGCGGCACGGTCGTCGCGTCGACGACGCCCGAGCGGCTCGTCGCGCTGCCGGCCAGCCACACGGGTGCGGCGCTGAAGCCGGTGCTGGCGCGGGGCGCGGGTGTCGGGGCGGCATCGGAGGTGCCCTCGAAGGTGTCGGTCCAGCCCGCGGGGTAGTCGCGCGGGCGAGGCCATGTCCTCGCCCCGTCGTCCATCTCTCGGTAGAGTGCGGCGAACGCATCACCACCGAGGGCACCGCGATGGCCGACTTCCCCGACGACATCTACACCGAGCCGGCGAACCAGGACGGCGACACGCTGAAGAACCTCGGCCCGCTGCGCGGCCTCGCGGGCATCTGGGAAGGCACGCGCGGCGTCGACGTCAAGCCCAAGGCCGATGGTCCGCGCACGCAGGTGTACGTCGAGCGCTACGAGGCGCACCCGATCGACCCGCAGACCAACGGGCCGCAACTGCTCTACGGGCTGCGCTATCACACGTTCATCACGAAGCCCGGGCTCACGAAGATGTACCACGACCAGGTCGGCCACTGGCTGTGGGAGCCCGCGACCGGCGCGATCATCCACACGTTGTCGATCCCGCGCGGGCAGGTCGCGATGGCGTCCGGCCATGCGGCCCCCGATGCGACCTCGTTCGAGCTGGTCGCGACGCGCGGCAGCGAGGTCTACGGCATCTGCTCGAATCCGTTTCTCGACCACGCGTTCCAGACCGTCGAGTTCCGCATCCGGGTCACGACGCATCCGGACGGCCGCTGGTCCTACGAGCAGGACACCGTCATGCAGATTCGCGGCCGCGACGAACCGTTCCATCACACCGATCGCAACGTGCTGACGAAGATCGGCGATCCGATGCCGAATCCGCTCGCGCGAACGCCCGGCGCGTGAGCCCCGCCGGATGTTCGCGTCAGCCGCGGCGGCTCACCGGTCGGGCCACTGGCTGCGCAGCAGCTTCGGCAGCACGCGCTTGAGCAGCTCGTCGGGCGTCGCGCCGTCGTGCATGTGCGAGAGCTTGCCGTCCAGCGCGAGGTGCGCGAAGCCGTGCACCAGCGCCCAGGCGGCGAGCAGCTCGTTGCGGGCCTCGACGTCCAGCGCACGGCCCGGCGCGATGCCGCGCAGCGCGCGTATCGTGTCCTCGAGCGCGCCGCGGGCGCGGCCGGCCGCTTCCTGCAAGGCCGGGTGATCGGCGCTGACCCGGTCTTTGCGGAACATCAGCTGGAAGCGCCCCGGGTGGTTCAGTGCGAAGCGCACGTAGCCGACGCCCTGGGCACGCAGCTTCTGCACGGGCGTGAGCGTGCCGGTGACGTGCAGCAGCCGCGCCAGTTCCTCGAAACCCAAGGCGGCCACTTCCGACAGCAGCCCCGCGGTGTCGCCGAAGTGATGCGCCGGCGCCGCCGGTGACACGCCGGCGCGCCGGGCCGCGGCGCGCAGGCTGAAGCCTTCGAGACCCTGCTCGGCGAGCAGTTCGTCGGCCGCGCGGATCAGCGCAGCGCGCAGGTCGCCGTGATGGTATGGGTCGGCGTGCTCGGCGTGACCGCTGGTCATTTCCGCGCGACGCGAGACTTTCTGCTTCATGACAGGCATGGTGGGGGTCAGGGATATCTTTACAGTGTTCAAATGCAGGAGTAGGCTACATCTGAACATTGTAAAGATGTAAGGAGCCCGGCGATGGAGCAGCGTATCGATCACCCCTTCATGGCGCGGGTGCCGGCGGCGGCCGCGCGCCGCCGCCCGTGGACGGCCGAGGATATCGAGGACCAACGCGGTCGCATCGCGATTGTCACCGGCGCGAACAGCGGGCTCGGCTTCCTGACCAGCCTCGAGCTCGCGCGCCACGGCGCCCATGTGATCATGACTGCGCGCGATCCGGCCAGGGGCCGGATCGCCTGGGAGCGGATCCGCGCGGCGCTGGCCGACAGCGGCGGGACCGGCAGCGTCGAGCTGCGCGAGCTCGATCTGGCGGATCTGGAGCAGGTGCAGCGCTTCAGCGAACGGTTGTGGGAAGACGGCGTCGAACCCGACCTGCTGGTCAACAACGCCGGCGTGATGATGCCGCCGCACACGCTGACCCGCCAGGGCCACGAGCTGCAGTTCGGCGTCAATCACCTCGCGCACTTCGCGTTGACCGCGCTGCTGTGGCCGCGCATGCAGCGTCGGCGCGATGCGCGCATCGTCACCGTCAGCTCCGATCTGCACAAGCG
>DATEFR010000381.1:0-2167 GCA_035280545.1 Burkholderiaceae bacterium
TCGATGCGCGGCGTGTCGGCCAGGCGCAGCATCGGGTAGTCGGGGAAGTTGTGCTGCCGGACGGCGCTGCCGACGATGTCGATGCGGCCGTACAGCGCCGCGCTGAGCCCGAAGACGATCGCGCTCTCCATCTGCTGCGCGACGATGCCCGGGTTGACGATCGTGCCGATATCGGCCGCGCAGACCACGCGCCGCACCCGCGGCTTGCCGTCTTCCAGCGACACCTCGGCCACTTGCGCGACGACACTGCCGAAGCTCTCGTGCAGCGCAACCCCGCGGGCGACGCCCGCGGCCGGCCGCGTGCCCCACCCGGCCTTCTCGGCCGCGAGCTTCAGCACCGCGGCATGGCGCGGTGCCTCCTTCAGCAGCGCGAGGCGGAACGCGACCGGATCCTGGCGTGCCTCGGCCGCGAGTTCATCGATGAACGACTCGGCAAAGAACGCGTTGTGCGAATGGCCGACCGAGCGCCAGAAACCGACCGGCACGCCGCTGTGCGTCGCGACATGCGCGATGCGCTGGTGCTCGATGCCGTAGGGCTGGTCGAACAGGCCTTCGCTGGTGGTCTTGTCCGGCGCATCGATCGGACCGGCGAGCGCCGGCAGGCCGCGCGCCATCCAGCGCGGCGAGATCGCATCGCCGGCGCTGGTGATGCGCAAGCCCATCGTCCAGCCTTGCGCATCGAGGCTGGCCTGCATCAGCGCGACACCGGCCGGCCGATAGAAGTCGTGCGTGAAGTCTTCTTCGCGCGGCCAGACCAGCTGCACCGCACGGCCGTTGCATTCGAGCGCGATGCGCACCGCCTGGCCGACGAAGTCCACGTCCAGGCGCCGCCCGAAGCCGCCGCCGAGGTAGGTGACGTGCACGCGGACCGCGTCTTCGCGCACGCCCGCAACGCGTGCGGCGATCGCCCGCGCGAGCCCCGGCACCTGCGTCGGCACCCAGACCTCGACCTGACCATCGGCCCCGACACGCGCGGTGCAGTTGATCGGCTCCATCGTCGCGTGCGCGAGGTACGGCGCCGTGTACACCTGCTCGATGCGCCGCGCCGCCGTGGCGTCGGCCTTCGCCGCATCGCCGCGCGTGTAGAAAGCGAAGCCGCCATCGTGCCGTGCGGCATCGCGTGCGGTCTTCTCCAGATCGGCCAGGATCGCGCCGCTGTCCAAGGTGCCGGCCGGCGGCGCGCGCCACTCGACCTGCAGCGCCTGCGCGCCCTGCTTCGCATGCCAAGAGGTCACGCCGACCACGGCGAGCGCATCGGTCGAGCCGGCGTACGAGCCGAGCTTCACGACCCGCACGACGCCGGGCAGCTTCATCGCCGCCTCGACGTTCACGGCGCCGTAGCTGCCGCCGAGCATCGGGCAGTGGCGCACGATCGCATAGAGCTGGTCGGGCACGCGCACATCGAGCCCGAAACGCGCGCTGCCGTCGACCTTGGCCGGCAGGTCGAGGCGCGGCATCGAGCGCCCGACCAGCGTCCACGTCTTCGGGTCCTTCAGGATCACATCGCCGGGCGGGGTGGTCGCGGCGGCCTTCGCAAGCTCGCCGTAGTGCGCCTTCTGCTCCGACGCGGCGTGGCGGACGACGCCATCGGTCACCTCGAGCTCGGCCACCGGCTGGCGCCATCGCAGCGAGGCGGCACCGAGCAGCTGCGCCCGCGCGGTCGCGGCGGCGATGCGCAGCACCTCCCACGCGTCGGCCACGCTCGAGGAGCCGCCGGTCATGTTGATGCCGAGCTCGCGTGCGGCTTTCGCGACCAGCCACTGGCCCGCCTTGACGACACGCGTCTCCTGGCCCGGTTCCGCGTCGCTGGGATGGAACGGCAACTGCGCGACGAAGCCGGCGACGTTGCCGTACAGCGCGTCGTGCCCCGCCTCGATCAGCCGCACCTTTGCGAGCGACACGCTCAGCTCCTCGGCCGCGAGCATCGCGAGCGCGGTGTGCACGCCTTGGCCCATCTCGCTGCGGTTCATCGCGAGCAGCACGTCGCCGTTCGCGGCGATCTTGATCCAGCCGTTCAGGCCGATCTCGCCATCGGCCGCGGGCAGGAGGTCGCCGCTGCCGAGGCGACTGCGCGGCGGCAGCGCGCCCCAGCCGACGATCAGCGCCGCCGCGCCGCCCAGGCCGCTCAGGATCAGCGTGCGTCGCTTCATGCGCATCAGGCCAGCGG
>DATEFR010000382.1:0-9698 GCA_035280545.1 Burkholderiaceae bacterium
GCCGCGTCGGGCGCCTTGCGGCGCGCGACGACGCGCGCAACCGCGACGTCGCCGGCCGATTCGGCCAGCAGCGCCAGTTCGTCGAGCGTCGCATCGAAGGGTTTGCCGCCGCCGAAGTCGACGCCGACCAGGATCGCCCGCGCGAGGCCGCCCGGGGCTGCCGCCGTGGCGGTGCTGTCCGCTGAACTCAAGGTGCTGGTGGGAGCCTAGGCGTGCGCGTCAGGCCTGCTCGGCGGGCTCGTTCGCGTGGAAGTTCACCGCGCGGCCCGGCACGACCGTCGAGATCGCGTGCTTGTAGACCATCTGCGTCACCGTATTGCGCAGCAGCACCACGTACTGGTCGAACGATTCGATGTGGCCCTGCAGCTTGATCCCGTTGACGAGGTAGATCGAAACCGGAACGTGCTCCTTGCGCAGCAGGTTCAGGAAGGGGTCTTGTAGGAGTTGCCCTTTGTTGCTCACGTGTTGCTCCGTGATGAAAGTTCAGAAGTGGAAGACATTAACACAGCGTTGTGCGGTGCACGAAAATTTGCTCGGCATTTCCTCAAGAACCCTTGTCGTCGAAGGGGTTGCGGCCCGAGCGCATCTCTATTCTCATCGGAGTGCCGGTGAGCTTGAAGTGTTCCCTGAACCGGCCTTCGAGGAAACGCTTGTAGACGTCGGTGACGTGGTCCAGCGAGTTGCCGTGGATCACGATCACCGGCGGGTTCATCCCACCCTGGTGCGCATAGCGCAGCTTGGGGCGGAACGCACCGGCGCGCTTGGGCGCCTGATGCTCCACCGCCTCGTGCAGCAGCCGCGTCAGCACCGGCGTCGGCATCTTGCGATTGGCCGAGGCGTGGGCATCGGCGATCGCCTTCCAGACCGGCCCCAGCCCCTGGCGCTTGATCGCCGAGATGTGCAGCACCGGCGCGAACTTCAGGAACGCCAGGCGGTGCTCGATCGAGCGCTGCAGCGTGTCCTTCTGGTAGTCGTCGACCGCGTCCCACTTGTTGACCGCGAGCACGACGGCCCGACCCGACTCGAGGATGTAGCCGGCGATGTGCGCATCCTGATCGGTCACGCCCTGGGTCGCGTCCAGCAGCAGCAGCACGACGTTCGCATCGGCGATCGCCTGCAGCGTCTTGACGACCGAGAACTTCTCGATCGCCTCGAACACCTTGCCCTTGCGGCGCAGCCCGGCGGTGTCGATCAGCTCGAACTTTTGCCCATTGCGCTCGAACGGCACGCTGATCGCATCGCGCGTCGTGCCGGGCTGGTCGTATGCGACCAGGCGCTCTTCGCCCAGCCAGGTGTTGATCAGCGTGGATTTGCCGACATTCGGCCGACCGGCCACCGCCAGGCGGATCGGCGCGCCCTCCTCCGGCTCCGTGCCGGCATCGGCTTCGTCGTCGAACATGAAGTCGGCGAGCGCCGCGTCGGTCAGGCTGCGGATGCCCTGGCCGTGCGCCGCCGAGACCGGCACCGGCTCGCCCAGGCCCAACTCCCAGAATTCCGCGAGCAGCGGCGACTCGGACATGCCCTCGGCCTTGTTGACCGCCAGCACGACCTTCTTGCCCGCGGCGCGCAGGAACTTCGCGATGTCGTGGTCCTGCCCCGAGACGCCGGCACGCACGTCGACGACGAAGATCACCGCGTCGGCCTCGGCCACCGCCTGGCGCGTCTGCTTGGCCATCTCGCGGACGATGCCGGTCGTGCTCTCGGGCTCGAAGCCGCCGGTGTCGACCGCGATGAACTCGTGCTCGCCGCTGCGCCCGTCGCCGTAGTGCCGGTCGCGGGTCAGCCCGGCGAAGTCCGCGACGATCGCGTCGCGGCTCTTCGTCATCCGGTTGAACAGCGTCGACTTGCCGACGTTCGGCCTCCCGACGATCGCGATGACCGGTTTCATGCGGCGAGGTCCTGCATCAGCCGCTTTACGGCTGACGGTAGGCGTACAGGCCGCCGTTCTTCGTGACGACCAGCATCGTCGAGCCGGCGATCACCGGCGCGGTGATGATCGCGCTGCCGTCGGTGGTCTGCCGCGCCTGCGCCTCGCCGGTGTCGCGCGCGAGCCAGTGCACGGTGCCTTCGACGTCGCCGAACACGACCGACTTGCCGAAGATCACCGGCGCGCTCATGCCGCGATACAGGTACTTGTCGTTGTTCCAGGCGACGTCGCCGCTGGGCGTCTTCCACGCGGTCAGGCGATCGGTCGCATCCGCCGCGAACACGAACTCGGCATCGGCCGCGATCCCGTCGGTGCCGCCGATGTTGCGGCTCCAGGCGGTCGCGCCGCGCTGCGCATCGACACAGCCGACCGCGGCCTGGAACGAGCGTGCGCAGATCAGGTTGCCGACGCGTGCCGACGGCGCCACCAGATCGGCAAGCCGCTCGATCTCGTTCGCGCCGCGCGGCGAGCCGACCGGCACGTCCCAGCGCACCGTGCCGGCGGTCGGGTCCACGCCGACCATGCGCGGCCCCTGGCCAACGATCAGCGTGTCCTTGAACGGCACCAGCACGCCGGCCTGCGACAGCGTCAGCGGGTCGCTGGGGCGCTGCAAGGTCCAGATGCGACGCCCGTCGAGCGCATCGAACGCTCGCACGATGCGGTCGACGCCGACCACGAACACGCGTTCGCCGGCGACCAGCGGCGCCGTCGTCACGCGCGCCGCGAGCGGCTTGCGCCACTTGACCTGGCCCTGCTCGAAGACGACCAGCTCGCCGTCGCGCGTGACCACCGCGGCGAACCGGCCGTCGGTGCCGACGCCGGCCGACAGCTTCCCGCCGGCGCTCGCGCGCCACAGCTCACGGCCGCTGTCGGCATCGAGCGCGAGCACGCTGCCGTCGCTGCCGGCCAGCGTGAACGTGTTGCCGACGACCGTGACGGTCAGCGGGTACTGGATCGCGTCGATGCGGCTGTTCCAGGCCGGCTTCGGGGTCAGCGTCGGCGTCAGCGAATCGAGCGGGGTCGGCTTCGGCTTGCTGCTGCTGGCACAACCCGCGAGCAGCGCGCCGGCGATCAGGACGGCCCAGAGCGAAATCGCGCGGCCCCTCATTTCGCCGCCCCCGATGCCGCCGCATCGACCGGCGCGGCACCCAGCGCCGTCAGCTTGGCTTCGATCAGGCGCCGGTAGTCGACTGCCTTGTCCATCGTGTCCCAGGCCTTCTTGTACGCGGCGGTCGCATCGGCCGCCTTGCCCTGCGCGAACAGGATGTCGCCGCGGCGATCGGCCGCGAGCGCGTCGAACTCCTTGGCCCCGTCCTTCAGCGCAATGCCGTCGAGCTGCTTCAGCGCATCGTCGTACTTCTTCTGGTCCAGCAGCACGCCGGCCGCGCGCAGCCGCGCAACGGCCTGGTACTCGGCTTCGGCCGCGTTCGTGCTAACCCACGCGAGCGTCGTCAGCGCATCGTCGGGCTTGCCCTTGTCGAACTGCACCTTGGCCGCGAGCAGTCCGCCTTGCTGCGTGAACGCGGTGTGCGGGTAGCGGTCCTTCATGTCGTTGAAGATGCGGCCGGCGGTCGCCGCGTCGCCCGCCTGCGCCGCCTTGTCGAGCTCGTCGAACATCGCGCCCGACTCGACCGCCTGCCTGCGCTGGTACCAGGTCCAGCCGTTCCACGCCGCGAAGGCGCCGAGCACGACGATCAGCAGCCAGGTCAGCAGGTTGCCGTATTGCTTCCAGAACGATTTGAGCTGGTCGAGCTGTTCTTGCTCTTCGAGGTCGAGATGGGTGGCCATGAACGATGTCGTCGTCGGGTGAACGCGGGATTATGCGGTGCGCAGCTCGGCGGCCCAGTCGGCGACGCTGCTCAGCTCTAGACTGCGCTGAGCAGCGCCCGCGTCGCGCAGGTCCTTCAGCGCGACCTCGCCGCGGGCGAGCTCGTCGTCGCCGAAGATCAGCGCATAGCGTGCACCGCTGGCATCGGCACGCTTGAACTGCGCTTTCATGCCGCCGCCGCCGGCGTGCATCTGCACGCTGACGCCATGGTCGCGCAGCGCATCCAGCACGGCCATCGCACGCGGCAGCGCGGCCGGCGACGGCAGCACCGCATAGACCTGCGGCGCACCACTGGGCACCGGCACGCTCAGTTCTTGCAGCAGCAACAGCAGCCGCTCGATGCCCAAGCCAAAGCCGACCGCCGGCGCGCTCTTGCCGCCGAGCTGTTCGATCAGCCCGTCGTAGCGCCCGCCGCCGCAGACCGTGCCCTGCGAGCCGAGCTGGTCGGTGACCCACTCGAACACGGTCAGGTTGTAGTAGTCCATGCCGCGCACCAGGCGCGGGTTGAGCCGGTACTCGAGCCCGGCCGCATCGAGCACCGCGCGCACGCCGTCGAAATGGGCGCGGGAGGCCTCGCCGAGGTAGTCGAAGAGCTGCGGCGCCGCTTCGATCAGCGGCTGCATCGCCGGCACCTTGCTGTCGAGAATGCGCAGCGGGTTGGTGTGCAGCCGGCGCTTCGAGTCGGCGTCGAGCTGGTCGACGTGGCGCTCGAAGTGCGCGACCAGCGCGTCGCGGTGCGCGCGGCGCTCGTCGGGCTGGCCCAGGCTGTTCAGCTCGAGCCGCACGTCGCGGCCGACGACCAGGCCCAGCTCCTTCCACAGCGCGCGCACCATCAGGATCATCTCGGCGTCGACATCCGGGCCGGCGAAACCGAGCGCCTCGACATCGAGCTGGTGGAACTGGCGATAGCGGCCGCGCTGCGGCCGCTCGTGCCGGAACATCGGGCCCATCGTCCAGATGCGCAGCGGCCCGTTGTACAGCGCGTTGTGCTCGATCATCGCGCGCACGATGCCGGCGGTCGCCTCGGGACGCAGCGTCAGCTTGTCGCCGTTCATCGAATCGACGAACGAGTACATCTCCTTCTCGACGATGTCGGTCACCTCGCCGAGGCCACGCACGAACAGCGCGGTCGGCTCGACGATCGGCATCAGCACGTACTGGTAGCCGTAGCGGCCGAGCACGCGGCGCACCGCGGTCTCGAACCACGACCACAGCGCCGAATCGGGCAGCCGCTCGGAGCGCGGCACGCTCGCCGGCAGGATGTCGTTCATGCCTTTGACGGCACGCAGTTGTTCAGCCATGTCTGGATGATGGTGGGGCGGCCCGGCGGCCGCGTTGCAACAACGGAAAGCGGATCGAACGAACGGTGCGCCGCGTCAATGCGACGCCGTCGCCGCGCCGAAGCGCTTCTCGATGTAGTCCTCGACCAGCGTCTGGAATTCGCGCGCGATGCCGTCGCCGCGCAGCGTCAGCGCCTTCTCGCCGTCGATGAACACCGGTGCCGCCGGCGCCTCGCCGGTGCCGGGCAGGCTGATGCCGATGTCGGCATGCTTGCTCTCGCCGGGGCCGTTGACGATGCAGCCCATCACCGCGACCTTCATCTTTTCGACGCCGGGATAACGCGCTTTCCAGACCGGCATCTGCGCGCGCAGGTAGTCGTCGATCTGCTTCGCGAGCTCCTGGAAGGTCGTGCTGGTCGTGCGTCCGCAGCCCGGGCATGCCGTGACGCTCGGGTTGAACGAGCGCAGCCCGAGCGACTGCAGGATCTCGGACGCGACCACGACTTCCTGCGTGCGCGCCTCGCCGGGCTGCGGCGTCAGGCTCACGCGGATCGTGTCGCCGATGCCTTCCTGCAGCAGCACCGCCAGCGCCGAGGTCGACGCGACCGTGCCCTTGGTGCCCATGCCGGCCTCGGTCAGCCCGAGGTGCAGCGCGTAGTCGCTGCGCGCGGCGATCGCGCGGTAGACGCTGATCAGGTCCTGCACGCCCGACATCTTGGCCGACAGGATGATCTGGTCGTGGCGCAGGCCGATCTCCTCGGCGCGCCGGGCCGAGCCCAGCGCGGACAGCAGGATCGCGCGGTACATGATCTGCTGCGGCTCGAGCGGCTCGGCGCGCTGCGCGTTCTCGTCCATCAGCTCGGTCAACAGCTCCTGGTCCAGGCTGCCCCAGTTGACGCCGATGCGCACCGCCTTGTCGTACTTCGCGGCCACCTCGACCATCTGCGCGAACTGCTTGTCGTGCTTGTCACCCTTGCCGACATTGCCGGGGTTGATGCGGTACTTGCTGAGCGCCTCGGCGCAGGCCGGGTAATCGGTCAGCAGCCGATGCCCGTTGTAGTGGAAGTCACCGATCAGCGGCACCGCGATCCCCATGCGGTCGAGTTGCTCGCGGATGTACGGCACCGCCTGCGCGGCCTCGGGCGTGTTGACCGTGATGCGGACCATCTCCGAGCCGGCCTGCGCGAGCTCCTTGACCTGGATCGCGGTGCCGATGGCGTCGACCGTGTCGGTGTTGGTCATGGCCTGCACGCGCACCGGCGCATCGCCGCCGACGGTCACGACCTGCGAGCCCCACACCACCTTGGCTTGGCGCGAGCGGCGCGCGGCCGGGCGCGCCGGTTCGATCAGATCGTCGAGCTCGTTCATGATGGCCATCACTTCAATTCAAAGCGCGCGACGTTGTCGCGGATGTACGGCGTCAGCTCGACCGGCTTGCCGCGGTACACGACCTCGGTCGCGCCGGCATTGCCGATCTTCAGCTTGAACGGCGGCGTGCCGTCCAGTCCGATCGCTTCGCCAGGTTCGACCAGGCGCGAAATCAACGCCTTGCCGCGCGCATCGGTGACTTCGATCCACGATTGCGCGCTCGAGCGCAGCTGCAGGATGCCGCTGGCCTCGGCCGCGACGGTCAGGTCGGATGCCACGGCGGGCTTCGCGTCGGACGGTTCGGGCGGAGCGCTCGCCGCCGGGGTGGCCGCCGTTTGCACGGCAGCGCTGGCCGGCGTGGCCGGCAGCGCAGGCGCCGCCGACGCTGCGCTGTGCTCGGACGTCACCGGTGTCGTGACGGTCTCGGCGACGGTCGACGCGGCCGCGGCAGGCGCACTCGCCGCGCCGGCGCTCGGCTCCGCGCTGCGGCCCGGCAAACGCAGCCAGTGCCCCGGCACGAAATACACGACCAGCGTTGCCGCCACCAGCAGGCCGACGACCCAGGTCACCGGGTTGACCAGCAGTGCACTCCATTCGCTGGTCGTCGCGCCGCCACCGGGCCGCTCGCGAAACGGCGTGTTCAGGCCGCTGCCGACCTGCTCGAGCTTGTGTCCGCCGGCCGGCGGCAAAAGCGCCAGCACCGGCGTTGCATCGATCTTCAGCGCGCGGCAGACGGTCTGCGCGAGCGCGCGGGTGAAGGTCGCGTCGGGCAGTTCGTCGAAGCGGTCCGACTCGAGCGCCTCGAGCTTGCGCGGCGTGACCTTGATCGCCGCAGCGAGCGCGGCAATGTGCATGCCCTGCGCCTGGCGCGCCTGGCGCAGCAGCGCGCCGGCGCTGGCGGTTGCAGCACCGCTGCTGCCCGTGCTGCCGCTGTCGGTGGCCTCACTCATCATAGGCACCACGCTGGAAGGACGACGCCTCGCGGGAGGTCGGGTAGCGCGCGACCAGCTGATCGCCGAGCTCCTGCGCGCCGCGCCGGTTGCCGAGCTTGTTCTCGACACGCGCGGCGAGCCACAACGTCTGCGCGTTGGCCAGCGCCGGCACCGAGTTGACGCGCCGGATGTAGAAGCGCGCGCGTTCGTAGTCGCCGCGCCGGTACAGCACCTCGGCCAGGTTGACGGCAATCGACGGATTCGCCGGATCGATCTGGTAGGCCTTCAGCAGCGTCGCCTCCGATTCGGCCAACTGCCCGGCGAACGCGTAGCACACGCCCTGCGCGAGCAGCGTGCGCGATTGCTCGCGGTACTGCGGCACCACGAGCGCCTGCTCGAACATCGCATTGCTTTCCGCGTAGCGCTTCTTCTGGCACAGGTAGTAGCCGAAGTTGTGCATCGTGTCGGCGTCGCGCGGGGCGAGCTGCAGCGCATGCCGGAAGCTCTCTTCGGCCAGCGTGTCGTCGCCCAGATTCGCGTAGATCAGCCCGCGCAGGTTGAACGCATCGGAGGACGTCGGGTCGGCCTGTATCGCGAGCTTGACCTGGTCCAGCGCGGTCGTCATCTGGCCGCGCCCGAAGTACGCGGTGGCCAGCTCCATGCGCACCCGCGCGCGCTTGCTCGCATCGCTTTCGTCGGATGCCGTGACGATGTCCTTGCCCGGGCCACTGGCCACCGGCGCTCCGGGACCGCCCGCACATCCGCCGAGCAGCGCGACAGCGAGCAACGGCCACGCAAGCCACGCACCTCGCGTAGCCTTACCGCCGACCCACCATTTCATCGAGAGCTCTCCTGGGCCATCACCTCGTTTGGGGTTCCTGCTGCGGCGCCGCGATGCAGCCGCACCGGCGCGCGCGTCATGCGCTGCTTCGCGTTGGTCCGGTCCTGGACCTCGCCGGCGAGCTGGCCGCAGGCGGCGTCGATGTCGTCGCCGCGGGTCTTGCGAACGGTCGTGACGAGACCGCCGTCCTGCAGGATGCGCGCGAACGCCGCGATGCGCGGGTTCGGCGAGCGCTTCAAGCCCGACTCGGGGAACGGGTTGAACGGAATCAGGTTGAGCTTGCAGGCCACGCCGTCGGGGCCGTTGACCAGCGCCAGCAGCTCGCGTGCATGCGCGTCACTGTCGTTGACGCCGTCGAGCATGCAGTACTCGAATGTGATGAAGTCGCGCGGCGCCTTCGCCAGGTACGCCCGGCACTCGGCCAGCAGCTCGGGCAACGGGTATTTGCGGTTCAGCGGCACCAGTTCGTCGCGCAACGCGTCGTTGGGCGCGTGCAGCGAGACGGCCAGCGCGACCGGGCAATCGTCGCGCAGCCGCTCGATCATCGGCACGACGCCGGAGGTCGATACGGTCACGCGGCGCCGCGACAAACCATAGCCGTGATCGTCGAGCATCACGCGCAGCGCCGGCACCAGCGCCGCATAGTTCTGCAGCGGCTCGCCCATGCCCATCATCACGACGTTGGTCACGACCCGCTGATCGCCGGTGTTCAGGCGCTCGCGCAGCACACGCTCGGCGTACCAGAGCTGCGCGACGATCTCGCCGCTCGTCAGGTTGCGGCTGAATCCCTGATGCCCGGTCGAGCAAAAGCGGCAGCCGACCGCGCAGCCGGCTTGCGACGAGACGCACAGCGTGCCGCGATCGTCCTCCGGGATGAACACGGTCTCGACCGCGTTGCCGCCGCCGACGTCGAACAGCCACTTGACCGTTCCATCGCTGGACGTGTGCTCGCTGAGCAGCGCCAGCGGCGCGATCGCCGCCGTGCCTTGCAGCTTCTCGCGCAGCGATTTCGCGAGGTCCGTCATCTGCGCGAAATCGCTCGCGCCGGCCCTGTGAATCCAGCGGAACAGCTGGGTCGCGCGAAAACGCTTCTCGCCAAGCTGTTCGCAGTACGCGGCCAGCCCTTCGCGATCGAAATTCAGCAGATTGACGGCAGCGTTCATCGTGAAGCCTCGATCGAGGCCTCGATCCTCAGCGGCTGTAAACGTTCATCGCGGGAAAGAAAAACGCGACTTCCACAGCGGCCGTTTCCGGCGCATCCGAACCGTGGACCGCGTTCGCGTCGATGCTGTCGGCGAAATCGGCGCGGATCGTGCCCTTCTCGGCCTTCTTCGGATCGGTCGCACCCATCAGGTCGCGGTTCTTGAGGATCGCACCTTCACCTTCGAGCACCTGGATCATCACCGGGCCCGAGATCATGAACTCGACCAGATCCTTGAAGAACGGGCGTGCCTTGTGCACGGCGTAGAAGGCCTCGGCCTCGCCGCGCGACAGGTGCGCCATCTTCGCGGCGATGATCTTC
>DATEFR010000383.1:0-6117 GCA_035280545.1 Burkholderiaceae bacterium
CCGCGCGAAGCCAAGGTGCTGCGCATGCGCTTCGGCATCGAGATGTCGACCGACCACACGCTGGAAGAAGTCGGCAAGCAGTTCGACGTGACGCGCGAGCGCATCCGCCAGATCGAGGCGAAGGCGATCCGCAAGCTCAAGCACCCGAGCCGTTCGGACAAGCTGCGCACGTATCTGGACACGCTCTGACGCACACGACGCGTCCGCTTGCGGATGACACGCGAAGGCCCCGAGAGCAACAGCGTCTCGGGGCCTTTTTTCATCGGCGCGCCGCTATAAACTTCTGCGCATGACCCAGATCGTCGAGCGCACCATCCTGTTTGCCGACCTGCGCGGCAGCACGTCGATGTACGAGACGCTGGGCAACGCGGACGCCTCGACCGTTGTCACGCAGACCGTCGCGCTGATGGCGCGCATCATCACCAACCACCACGGCTTCGTGGTCAAGACGCTGGGCGACGGGTTGATGGCGATGTTCGAGTCGCCCTCTTCCGCGGTCGCCGCGGCCGACGAGATGCACGACTCGCTCGAGCGCATCGGCGCGCCCGGCGATGGCTCGGTGAGCCTGCGCGCGCGGCTCGTGCCGCTGAAGCTGCAGGTGGGCCTCGCGCACGGCGAGGTCGTCAAGATGTCGGACGATGTGTTCGGCGATGCGGTCAACGTCGCCGCGCGGCTGCTCGACCATGCGAGCGACAACGAGACGCTTGCCACCTCCAGCGTGCTGGACCGGCTAGACGACCCGGAGCGCTCGCGCTTTCGCAGCCTCGACCGCATGCAGCTGCGCGGCCGCGTCGAGCCGGTGCACGTGCACCTGCTCGAAGCCGCGCGCCGCTTCGGCGACACCGCGGCCACCGCGTTCGGCGACATCGTGCCGGCCGCGCCCGACCCCGAGGCGATCCGCCTGATCTGGGATCACCTGAACCGGGTCTATGCCGGCCCCAGCCTGCCGGTCGTGCTCGGCCGCAGCCCGCAGGCGACTTACATCATCGACGACACGCGCGTCTCGCGCTCGCACGCGCGCATCGACTGGCACGGCGGCACGTTCCAGCTCGTGGACCTCAGCTACAACGGAACCTACGTGCGCTTCGACCACGACCCCGAAATCATCAGCCTGCGCCGCGGCGCCTGCACGCTGCACGGCAGCGGCGTCATCGGGCTCGGCACGCCGCCGTCGTCGGATGCCGGCGGGCCGAGCGTGCGCTTCGAGATCCTGCGCTTCGTCGACACCCAGCGTCAGACGCCGTTCGAGATCGACACGCAGCGCTGATGGCTGCCTACGCTGTCGAACCGCGCCGCGAGCCGGGTGCGCCCGAGAGAACCGCGATCCTGCTGTGCAACCTCGGCACGCCCGAGGCACCCGAACCCGCTGCGGTGCGCCGCTATCTCGCGGAATTCCTGAGCGACCCGCGCGTCGTCGAGATCCCGCGGGCCGTCTGGTGGCCCATCCTGCACGGCGTCATCCTGCGCACGCGGCCGGCGAAGTCGGCGCGCAAATACGCGAGCGTCTGGACGCCCGAGGGCTCGCCGCTGAAGGTCTGGACCGACAAACAAGCCAAGCTGCTCACCGGGTATCTCGGCGAACGCGGTCATCGCGTGACCGTGCGGTATGCGATGCGGTATGGCGCGCCGGGTATCGCCACCACGCTCGACAATCTCAAGGCCGCGGGAGCCACCCGTGTGCTGGTGCTGCCGCTGTACCCGCAGTACTCGGGCACCACGAACGCGAGCGTCGTCGATGCGGTCTGCGACTGGTCGCGCCGGATCCGCTCGCTGCCCGAGCTGCGCTTCGTGCAGCGCTACCACGACGACGCCGGCTACATCACCGCGCTCGCGAAGCGCGTCACCGACCATTGGGCCAAGCACGGCCGCGGCGACAAGCTGGTGCTGAGCTTCCACGGCATCCCGAAACGCGCGATCGCGCTCGGTGATCCGTACCACGCCGAATGCCTGACGACCGCGCGGCTGCTGAACGAACGGCTGGCGCTGCGCGACGACGAGGCGATCGTGACCTTCCAGAGCCGCTTGGGCCGCGCCGAGTGGCTGCAGCCGTACACCGAGCCAACGCTGATCGCGCTGGCCCAACAAGGCGTGCGGCGGGTCGACGTGTTCTGCCCCGGCTTCGTCTCGGACTGCCTCGAAACCCTGGAGGAAATCGCCCAGGAGGGGCGCGCCGCGTTCTTGAGCGCCGGCGGCCGCGAGTTCCACCACCTGGCGTGCCTGAACGATCAGCACGAATGGATCGCCGCGCTGGCGGCGATCGCGATCCGGCATCTGCAGGGCTGGCCGGCTTAGCTCTGCCCGACCGGAGGGGCCAAGCGCGCCGCCTTGCGCGCGTTGAGCACCTTCATGATCCGCGGCAGCAGCAGCACGCCCAACACGATGACGAGCAGGACCATCGAACCCGGCCGCTGCAGGAACACGGTCCAACTGCCCTCGCCGATCGACAACGCGTTGCGCAACTGCGCCTCGGCCAGCGGCCCGAGGATCATGCCGACGACGACCGGCGCGGTCGGGAAGTCGAAGCGCCGCATCACGACGCCGAGCAGCCCCACCGCATACAGCAGCACCAGGTCGAACGCCGACTGCCGCATGCCGTAGACGCCGACCGTCGCGAAGATCAGGATGCCGGCGTAGAGGTACGCCTTCGGCACCTTCAGCAGCTTCACCCACAGCCCGATCAGCGGCAGGTTCAGGATCAGCAGCATCACGTTGCCGATGTACAGCGACGCGATCAGCGCCCACACCAGCGCGGCGTTCTTGTCGAACAGCTGCGGCCCCGGCTGGATGCCGTAGTTCTGGAATGCGCCGAGCAGGATCGCGGTCGTGTTCGATGTCGGGATGCCGAGCGTCAGCAGCGGGATCAAGGTCGCGGTGATCGCCGCGTTGTTCGCCGCCTCGGGGCCGGCCACGCCTTCGATCGCACCCTTGGTGCCGAACTCGTCGCGATGCTTCGAGAGCTTTTTCTCGGTCGCATAACTGAGGAAGGTCGGGATCTCGCTGCCGCCGGCGGGGATCGTGCCGAACGGGATGCCGATGAAGGTCGCGCGCAGCCATGCCGGCCACGAGCGCTTCCACTCCTCGCGGGTCATGTGGACCTTGCTCATCCGGTTCTGCGTCTCGACCACGCGGCCCTCGTACAGCACGTTGTAGAGCGCCTCGCTGACCGCGAACAGGCCGACCGCGATCAGCACGACCTCGAGCCCGTCGAGCAGTTCCGGCACGCCGGCCGTGTAGCGCGCCTGGCCGGTGATCTGGTCGATGCCGACCAGCCCCATCGCGAGCCCGATGAACAGCGCCGTCAACCCGCGCACCGTGCTCTTGCCCAGCACCGCGCTGACCGTGCAGAACGCGAGCACCATCAGCAGGAAGTATTCGGGCGGCCCGAGCCGGACTGCATATGCCGCGACGACCGGCGCGCAGAAGGTCACGACCACCGTCGCGATCGTGCCGGCGACGAACGAGCCGATCGCCGCGGTGGCCAGCGCCGCGCCGGCGCGGCCGCTCTTGGCCATCTTGTTGCCTTCCATCGCGGTGACCATCGAGGCCGACTCTCCCGGCGTGTTCAGCAGGATGGAGGTGGTCGAGCCACCGTACATCGCGCCGTAGTAGATGCCGGCGAAGAAGATCATCGACGCGGTCGGGTCGACCTTCAGCGTGATCGGCAGCAGCATCGCCACCGCGGTCGCCGGGCCGATGCCGGGCAGCACGCCCACCGCCGTGCCTATCGTGCAGCCGAGCAGTGCCCACAGCAGGTTGATCGGCGTCGCCGCGGCCGCGAAGCCCTGCAGAAGCTGGTTCCAGATGTCCATGTTGGCGTGTTCCTGCGGTGGTTCCGTCGCGGCTCAGATCCAGCCGGTGCTGGTCAGGCCCGGAAGATTGATCGCGAGCAGCTGCGTGAACATCCAGTAGACCGGCGCGGCGATCGCGAAGCCGATCGCGCAGTCGACGATCCAGGCGCGCACGCCCAGATCCAGCCGATCTTCGGCCGCCTTGAAGCCGCGCACCGCGAGCACGAAGCACAGCGTGCAGCTCAGGATGAAGCCTATCGTCGTGATCAGCCCCGCGTTCGCGAGGATGCCGGCCGAGACCCACGCAAAGCCCCGCCAGTCGCCGCGTTCGGCGCCGGAGGGCTCGTCCATGTCGCGAAAGCCGCCGCTGCGCGCCTCGTAGACGAGGAAGCCGCCGCACGCGAGCAGCGCGATGCCGACCAGCCACGGCAGGAAGTTCGGGCCGACGCCCGAATAACCCGCTTCCGACTTGATCCCGATCGCCCCGATCGCGATCAGCGCGCCGACCGCGAGCGTGCCCGCGCCCACCAGCGTTTGCTGCGGTTTCATGCCTGCCTCCTCTTGCGTTCTGGCGGTGGCCGCGCGCCGCGCGGCCACATCGCTGTCGTCGTCGTTCGCTGTTGAACGAACCGTCGTCAGATCATCCCGGACTTGGCCATCACCGCACGCAGGCTCGCGAATTCGTCGTCGACGAACTTCTCGAACTCGGCGCCGGTCAGCAGCGCCGGTGTCCAGCTGTTCTTCTCGATGGACTCGGCCCACGACTTGGTCTTGGTCGCCTTGACGATCATGTCGATCAGCGTCTTGCGCTGCTCGGGCGTGATGCCGGGCGCGCCGTAGACGCCGCGCCAGTTGCCGATCACGACGTTGATGCCCTGCTCCTTCAGCGTCGGCACGTCGATGCCCTTCAGGCGCGTTTCGGAGGTCACGCCGATCGGCGTCATCTTCTTCGCGGTGATGTACTCGGCGAACTCGCTGTAGCCGCTGCCGCCGACCGTGACGTTGCCGCCCAGGATCGCCGCGGTCGCCTCGCCGCCCCCGCGGAACGCGACATAGTTGATCTTGGCCGGATCGACGCCGACCTCGCGCGCGATCATCGCCGCGGCGATGTGCTCGGTGGAGCCGCGCGAGCCGCCGCCCCACTTGACGCTGCCCGGGTCCTTCTTCATCTGCTCGATCACGTCCTTCATGCTCTTCAGCGGCGAGTTCGCCGGCAGCACGAAGACGTTGTATTCGCTGGTCACGCGCGCCAGCGGCGTCGCCTGCGACAGGTTCACCGGCGGCTTGCCGGTGATGATGCCGCCGACCATCACGGCGCCCATCGCCATCAGCGCGTTCGGATCGCCCTTGTTGCCGTTGACGAACTGCGCGAGGCCGATCGCGCCCGCGGCGCCGCCCTTGTTGTCGTAGCTGACCGACGAGGCCGCGCCGGCTTCCTGCAGCGCCTTGCCCAACGCGCGGCCGGTCGTGTCCCAACCGCCGCCCGGGTTGGCCGGGATCATCATTTTCAGGTTGGCCGCGGCGCGCGCGCTCAGCGGCAGCAGCCCCGCGGCGGCCAGCGCCGCGAACGACTTCAGGAACGTGTCTCGACGCATACGCATGTCTCCTTGACTTGAGTCGAAATGAGGATTCGCAGACGCCCGTCGGGCGACGTTGCCAACGATGTTCGCGCCAAACCCTGTCAACTAGCTGTCCATCGGCCTAGGGGAAACACGAATGTCCCGGGCTGCTAACGTGTGGCGCTGATGAAGATTCTGTTGATCGAAGACAACCCCGCGATGCAGACGACGCTGCGCCGCAGCTTCGAGCGCCGCGGCATGCAGGTCGTGGGCTGCAGCGACGGCGCGCTGGCGCTGGAGCGTTGGCGCGCCAGCGTGCCCGATGTCGTGCTGCTGGACCTGAGCCTGCCCGGCGTCGACGGGCTCGAGGTGCTGGCCCGTGCGCGCGCCGAGGGGCTCGCGACGCCGGTGCTGATCCTGACGGCGCGCGGCACGGTCGGCGACCGCATCCTCGGCCTGAACACCGGCGCCGACGACTACCTACCCAAGCCGTTCGATCTCGACGAGCTCGAGGCGCGCGTGCGCGCGCTGGCGCGGCGTTCCGCCAGCGAGCGTGGCGACGCCGGCCTCGAGACCCACACGATCGAATACGGCGGCCTGCGCTGCGATGGCGCGAGCGGCGCGGTCTACTTCGGCGGCGCGCCGCTCGAGCTCGCGCCGCGCGAGGCAGCGCTGCTGCGCGCCTTGCTCGCACGACCCGGGCAGGCGGTCGCGAAGGAGCGTCTGCTGGAGATCGTGTTCGAGGGCGACGCGCAGGTCCAGGCCGAGGC